>JAPPPH010000300.1 GCA_028817635.1 Verrucomicrobiales bacterium
ATGACAAACGACGGGAAAGACGGATTGGACATGCTCAAGGCGCTAATGGGCGAGGAGGCGTTAACGCTGAAGAAACTCTGTCATTTCTTGTTCATGATTTAACAAAAAGCCGGCTCAAGCGAGCCGGCTTTTTTGTCCCTTGTCCAAGCGCTGGGTGGAAAGGAGAGGGGACATTCTTGTCCCCTCAAAGTGCGAATGATTTACGAGGACAGGTATGCGGACGTTCGCCTTAACGGACTCGCTGGCTCGTTCCTTCGTATGTTGCGGGGAGTGGAATGTCCCCGAACGGTTGAACATCCGCTTGGCCAAGCGCTTGGGCTTGGGCATGATTGCGGCAGGGTACGCCATGCATGAGGTGAGTTTTTTGCAGGACCTGGCCGTGGTCATGATTGCCGCCGGTATTGTGACGGTGCTGTTTCAGCGCCTGAAGCAGCCGGTGGTGCTGGGCTACATCGTGGCCGGCATCCTCATCGGGCCGCATTTTTCTACGCTAATTCTCGGGGGGGACGGCCTGAAGCTGGTGCATGAGCGGGAAACGATCGAGTCGCTCGCGGAGTTGGGGATGGTTTTCCTGATGTTCTCGTTGGGGCTGGAGTTCAATCTGCGCAAGCTCGGCCGGGTGGCGGCGACGGCACTGGTGGCTGCCCCGTTGGCGATTATGTTGATGGTTTTCCTTGGCTATCAAGTTGGGCAGTTGATGGGATGGACTACGGTGAGCAGTTTGTTCCTTGGCGCGGTTATTTCCATCGCGTCAACCTCTGTAATCGTGAAGGTGCTGCGGGAGATGAAACGGGACCGCGAGCCGTTTGCGGAACTCATTTACGGCATCCTGATCGTGGAAGACCTGCTGGGTGTGGTGATGATCGTGCTGCTGACCGGCATCGCATCGACCGGTGATCTCGGAGTGCAGTCGATGCTGATCTCGACCGGCAAGCTGCTGGTTTTTTTGGTGACGGTGCTGGTGTTGGGGCTGCTGGTGGTGCCGCAGCTTCTGAATTTCGTGGCGCGTTTTGAGAGCAACGAGCGTCTGTTGGTGGCGGTGTTGGGTTTGTGCTTTGGCACGTCGCTGGTGGCGGCCAAGCTGGGTTTCAGCGTGGCACTGGGGGCGTTTCTCGTCGGGGCGGTGATGGCGGAGTCGTCGCAGATTCACCGGATCGAGTCGCTGGTGGAGCCGGTGCGCGACTTGTTCATTGCAGTGTTTTTCGTGGCGATCGGCATGCTGGTTGAACCGTTATTATTGTGGGAACATCTTGTGCCGATCCTCGGCATCTCGGCGGTGGTGATCGTCGGGCAGGTGGTGGGTAATACCTTCGGCACGGTGGTGGCCGGGCATGATTTACGAACCGCAGTGCGGGTGGGTACCGGCCTGTCGCAGATCGGCGAGTTTTCGTTCGTCATCGCCACGCTTGGCCTGACGATGGGGGTTACCGATCCGAGCCTTTATCCGATCGTCATCGGCGTGGCGTTGGTCACGACACTGTTCACGCCACTCTGGATCCGCAGTGCCGATGGGTTGACCGATGGCATCCTTAGAAGTGCGCCCAAGCCGTTGGTCGGCTATCTGGCGTTGTACAAGGACTGGGTGGAGCGGTTCAAGGGCGGCCAATGGAACAGCCTCGCGTCGAAGCTCTCGCGTAAGTGGATTTTGCAGATGGCTGTCAACATGGCGCTGGTGGCGGGGGTGATCCTTGGCGCGGCGTATCTCGCCCGGCTTGAGCCTGCTTGGTTGACTAAGTGGAAACTGACACCGGACACGCTGCGTGCGGCACTCTGGGGTGCGGCGATGGTGTTGTCATTGCCGATGTTGATCGCCAACCTGCGCAAACTGCAGGCGCTTGGGATGCTCATCTCCGAGGCGACGGTGAAGCGGAACCGGGCCGGACAACGAACCCAATCTCTCCGCGCCGTCGTGGCCAATGCCTGTCTGATCGCCGGGACGACCGGGATGATCCTTTGTGTGCTGTTGCTCAGCTCCGCGCTGCTGCCGGCGCTTGGCGTGATGCTGGCTCTGGCCGTGGTGTTGGGGGTGGTTGCCTGGCTGCAGTGGCGGTTTCTTGTTCGCATCTATGCCCGCGCGCAGATCGCGATCAAGGAGACGCTCGAGTCTCACGAGCTTGGCCAAGCGAAGGAGGAAGATGAGGCGTTGCCGGCCAGTCTGCTGGAGGCGGCGCACCTTGACAGTGTGCGCTTGGCCAAGGGCAGTCCCGCGGCGGGGCAAGCGATCGGGGCGCTCGAACTGCGTACAAACACCGGGGTCAGCATCGTCGGGATCGAGCGAGATAGTGAACGCATCGTCAACCCCGGCCCGGGTGAGACGTTGCACGAAGGGGATCTTTTACTGCTACTCGGCGAGGATACTCAACTCCCCAA
>JAPPPH010000475.1:0-6267 GCA_028817635.1 Verrucomicrobiales bacterium
ATTTACAATAGATAAGAAGATCTGCAGGCTTCACTCAGAAAGAATTGTCAGAGAGTGCGGAGGTTTCAAGGAAAAGCATTAATGCAATTGAAAACGGCATTTATGTTCCTTCAACTGTTCTTGCATTAAAAATTGCAAGAACCCTTAACTGCTCTGTTGAAGATCTTTTTCAGTTGCCATGATATCATTTGGAAATGATATTAAGTATGATGTTGTTTATTATTCCAAAACCTAACTTTTTGACTTCCGATAATCGTCATCGTTCGATGGTTTAAAATGATATTCATATCAACAGAAGTGTTTCAGAAATGAGATAAATTGATGAAAAAACAAACGAATATACTTGGAGCTGGAATTGCAATCGGTGTCGCATTTGGATTGGCGACTGGCAACGTCGGCTTAGGCATAGCGTTAGGTCTAGCCATCGGTGCATCAATGTCCTCTTCGAAAAAGAAAAAGAATAAAGCTGCTGACAAATAAACTTTGCTAGATTGATGAATCACAATGATTTCATCGGATGGTCAACGGTGATGTTTTCTGTACTTTATATTTACGAAATCCACCGAAATTTCCGAAACTCAATGTTTTCAATGGTTTCCAACGTTTTGTTTTCGGTTTGAAAACCCAACACGTTCGGCTGTCCCGTTTTGTACACGGATTTCGCGGATTTTCACCGATCATTTTCCATCCTCAAAATCCGCGTTCATCTGCGTCCTTTTTTTCGACACTGCGATTGGTGTTCCGGTGACAGGAATGTCCCCGCTCCTTTTTTCCGCTTGGCCAAGCGGGGGTTTGCGGTTCCAATTCGGTGCCTGCCTATGATGCGTCATATTTTTTCGATCTGTCTGCTTGGCTTTGTGGCTGTGTTGTCCCCGGCCGAGGCCCGGAAGCCCAATGTTGTCTTCTTTCTCGTCGATGACATGGGGTACATGGATATCGGTGCGAACAATCCGGATTCGTTTTACGAGACGCCGCACATCGACCGACTCGCCCGTTCCGGCATGCGCTTCACGAACGGCTATGCCGCCAACCCGGTCTGCAGCCCGACGCGTTACAGCATCATGACCGGCAAGTACCCGACGCGGGTGGATGCCACGAATTTTTTCAGCGGCCGCCGCGCCGGGAAATTCCTCCCCGCACCGTTGTACGACCGGATGGATCTTGAGGAGACCACGCTGGCGGAGGCGTTCAAGGCGGGCGGTTACTCGACGTTTTTCGCCGGCAAATGGCACCTTGGTCCGGACGAAAACTATTGGCCGGAGAATCAGGGGTTCGACGTTAACAAGGGCGGCTGGCGTGCCGGTGCACCGTTCAAGGCCGGGAAGTTTTTCACCCCGTACGCCAACCCGCGCCTGAAGGACGGCCCGAAGGGCGAGCACCTAACCGTGCGGCTTGGGACGGAGACGGTGAATTTTATCGAGGCGAACCGCGACAAGCCATTCCTCGCCTACCTTTCGTTTTACTCGGTGCACACGCCGCTGATGGCGCCGGCGCCGATGGTGAAGAAATACGAGGCCAAGGCCAAACGGCTCGGGCTGGTCGGCCAGCCGGAGTTTGCGTTTGAGG
This sequence comes from Verrucomicrobiales bacterium, assembly GCA_028817635.1. Lineage (GTDB taxonomy): Bacteria > Verrucomicrobiota > Verrucomicrobiia > Limisphaerales > UBA1096 > UBA1096. Next base: position 1,567 of record JAPPPH010000475.1, read on the forward strand.
AGCAGGTGCATCCCGGTGGACGCGACCGGCGCGTGCGCATTCTGCAAAAGCACGCCACCTACGCGGCGATGGTCGAGTCGGTGGACAATCAGGTCGGTCGAGTGCTCGACAAGTTGCGCGAGCTAAACCTCGACCGCGACACGATCATTTGTTTCACCTCGGACAACGGAGGGCTCTCCACCAGCGAAGGTTCGCCGACGTCCAACCTGCCGCTGCGCGGTGGCAAGGGATGGCTGTACGAGGGCGGCATCCGGGAGCCGTTCCTGATCTCGTGGCCGGGGGTGGTACGGCCGGGCGGCGCGGAGGACACGCCGGTGACCAGTACCGATTTTTATCCGACGCTGCTCGAACTCGCAGGGCTGCCGGCCATGCCCGAACAGCATCTCGACGGGGTCAGCCTCGCCCCACTGCTGCTGAACGACGGCCCAATCAAGCGCAAGGACTTGTTTTGGCACTACCCGCACTACAGCAATCAGGGCGGTTTCCCCGGCGGGGTGATTCGCTCCGGCAAATGGAAATTGATCGAGCGTTACGAGGATGGCCGTACGCATTTGTTCGATTTGGACACCGACATTCATGAGCGGTCGGACCTCGCTCAGCGCTACCCAAAGCGCGTCAAGCAGATGCGGGCGCGGCTTCATGCCTGGTATGGGGAGGTGGACGCCAAGTTCCTACAGGCCAAGAAAGATGGCCCTCAGCCGTGGCGGCCGTGACGCTTTAGCGCCGGACGATTCGCAACCGGTAAAACATCATCGGCGCCTCGGCGGCAGCGGCCTGATGCGTCCAGCGACACTCCAATCGGCCGTCCCGCTGCGTGACAGTCTGCACGGCATTGAGCGGACGCCACACCCGAAGATCGGCCGAGACCTCGGCAACCAGACGCACATCGGTTGCGGCTAAGTTTTGCCACGCAACGTAGGTGGCGCGCAGCTCCAAACCGGCCTCGCCCTCCAACCGTTCGACGGTCAACTGTGGTGGCTCCGGCGCTTGGCCAAGCGCGTAATCGACCAGATCCGCCTGACCGTTGTTGTTGGCGTCCAGCAACGGATTCATCACGTAACGGTGGCCGTCACCCTTCCCCGGTGAACCGCCCTTGGTCGCGCCGGGCAGCCAGTGCTGCGCTTGGCCAAGCGCCTGACTTGCGCCGTGGAAAACAAGGCTCGGCCCCTTGCCGTCGGCCGCGCTTGGCCAAGGGCCACCGTCGCCGTACTCAACGCTGGCCAAAGTTTCGCCCTGCTCATCGACCAGTTCCAGCAACTCGCCCTGATTACTCAGGCTGCCCTGATAAACACCGGCGATCGGCAGGTCGAGGCCAAGCGTCTTTTGCATGTTGTACTGACTCTTGACCAGCAGCAACCGTTCGCCCGGCGACAGTAGCGTGTTTTGGGTTTTCGAAAACCGATACCTCACCCCGGCGCTGAACCGTGCCCCACGCAGGTTTACCGCGTGGCCGGATACGTTCTGCAACTCGATGAACTCCAGCTCGTCGTTGACGCTGGGGTGATAGTGGATTTCGGAGAAAATGAGGTCGCCCGGGGCCACCGGTTTTTCCGTCCAGTAAAATGTCTCGTTCAGCGCCGACCACTCGCCATCCTTGAGGGCGCGCGCCCGGACGATGGTGTTGCGGTCGAGCCGCAGCGGCTCCGACTTGGTTTCCGTTTCCTCCGCCACGTATAACGCGAAATCAAAGCTCACGTCGGAGCTGGTCGGCTTGGTTTGGTGCACCTCGACCGCGACCACGTTGCGCCCGCTCCGCAGCAGCCCCAGCGGCACGGTGAACTCGTGAAAATCGTTCCCGTCGTCGGAGGTTGTGTCCGCCTGTGTTTTACCGGTGACCGGCCCGCGGCGCAGGTTGTCGCGCGCCACCTCGGCACCGTTCAGGTAAACAATCGCCCCGTCGTCACGCTTCAACTCCAGCCGCGCCGAGACCGCCCGGTCGAGCGACTCCAACGTGAATGCGTGCCGAAAATAAACCGTGATATGCTTGTTGTTTTTGTCGCCACCGAAGTCGATCGGTGTTGCCTCGTCATCCTCCCCGTAGCCCAGCTCGGCCTTTCCACTTTTCCACTCGGCATCGTCAAAGGCCGGGTGTTTCCAGTTGGCCTCCGAGTAATCTGCGTGACCCTCAACCAACTGGCTGCTGCCAAGATCCTCTCCGACATCAAAATATTTCCAGACCGCACCCTTTGCGATCGCCGTCCGTTCGTTGATCGCATCCAGAAACTCCATGGCCGAAGGGGCAATCGTCCCATCCGGCAACCGGGGATCACTGCCGTTAGTGGTGAAGTAGGCGACGCCGTGCTTGGAGAGAAAACGAAGCGCACTGCCTGCCTCCACCCGGCCGGTGGGCAGGCTCGGCACCGGCGCATCGATCCCCGGATAAAAACCGGCCGCACGATATTGCGAGACGACCTCCCTCGTCCGATCCGGCAGCCAGTCCTCGATGATTTTGTCGCGCGCGGAGGCCCACGAGGTGGGGCTGCGATAATCCCAGCGCGCCGCCTCGGCAAGGAACGCCAGCTCGACCTCCTCCACACGGGCGTTGAGCCGGGCGAGGTTTTTCTCCGGCGTAAGGACGCCGTCGTTGAAATGGTGACGATGAATCCGGTCGGCCAGCAATATCCGATACTCAGTTGTGCCCTCCTTGTGCAGCATGCTGAAGATGCTGCCCGGGCCGTCGCCGCTCGACCGGCCAGGCGCGCCGCGCTTGGTTCGATTACCGGCGCTAGTGCGGAGGTAACCATCGGCGTCGTTCAGGAAAAACTTGAAGCCGCTGCCGACATCCGCCGGGCCGACACAGCGGTACTCACCCTCCGAGTGCCCGAACATGAACAGCAGCATGAAGTCGATGTAGTTGGGCACGTCGAGGTACGGGCTGATTTTTTGGTAGTCGCCACGGAACGACTTGATGCGTGTCCATGCCGAGCCGTCGCCGTCGTACGGGTCACCGGGATCGGCCCAGCCGCCGACGTTCCAGTTGCCGTTGATCGCCTCGTAGTGGGGCTTGTCGCCGCCGAGGTAGTTGGCCTGCATGTCGGCGTTCCAGCGTTCGCGCAGGTGGTACATGCCCCAGTACGCGCCGTCGATGTAGAGGTGCACAAACCGGCCGTGCGGATTGATGTGGCCCATCTCCAGCATCGTGTCGTCGGTGAACCGGTTGGACATGTAAAACCCGCGCTGCACCATGTCGTGCGAACCGGCCCGCAGATTGAGCTGGTCGAACTCCCGCACCGGCTCGACGCCATTGTCGTGCCCCTCAAAAAGCGGGTAGCGCAGCTTGCCCACGCCGTATTCGCGACGGAAATAGATGCGAAAGTTTTTCTTGGAAAAATTTGTCCACGCACCGCCGAAGTGCCGGATCCCGGCGTTCACCTGAAACCCGGCGGCCTCGCTTCCCGGAATGTATTCCAACGACCCGAACGTCTCCGCCACTCCGTTGATCGCCGGGCCGGTGGTGATGATCATGGTCGGCAAACTCATCAGTGAGTCGCGCATTTTCGGTCCGTAGGTGCGGTGGTTGGTGATCGACTTGCGCATGTTCGGTTTTTTGATCACCTGCTCCGGGAAGATGTACGTCTGCGTCTCCATCCTCGACGGCGCCCTGCCCTCCTCCAGCGCCACGGCGCGCACCACGGTGGTCTTGCTGATCGTCAGCGGCTCAGTGTACTGCCTGCCGGACTCGCGCGACGGCTCACGGCTGTTGGTCGTGTACCAGATTTCCGCCTTGGGCGAGGCGGTGCTCATGGTCAGCTCAAACGGCTCATCGAAGAACCCATGCGCTTGGCCAAGCGTTACGTTTGTGGTGCGCTCCAGTACCTCCACCGGTTCGCCCACGTTGGTGCGCTCCTCAAGCTCGGTCGGCTCGGCGCCCTTGGCCAAGCGGCCAATCTCCGACTCCGTCAGGGCCGAGGCGAACACCGCAAACTCGTCGATCATCCCGGCGACGTTGCTGTCACCCTTGTTGTCCGAACCGATCGCCGCCACCGTCCAGTCGGCCTTGAGCCGCGAGTTGTTGTTCGCCTCGTGAAACAACTCGCCGTCGATGTAGATCGCCTTGCGGTCGCGATCCTTGATGAACACAAAGTGGTGCCACTTCGTGAAGTCGCCGTTCCATTTTTTGTTGATCCGAGTCGTGCGACCGTCGCAGCAACCGGAGGTGTCCCAGTAAATGGTCGAGTTGCTCCACGGCACATGCGCCTGGGCGTTTCGCTCGCCGCTCGAGGCGCTGGCCGCACCCAGCCAAAACGTGGAGGAGGGCGAGACCGAGTGCAGTTTTTGCCAGAACGAAACCGTGAGCTGATTAAAATCGGACACCGGCTTGAGCCACGAATGACTCTCGTCGGTCTTGTGGTCGATCTTCACCCAGTTGCCCTCCGGCTCCGCGCCAAGGTCGATCGCCCGATCCAACTTCTCCCCGGAACGCCCCACCACCAGTTTCGGTTCGCCAATCAACTCGCCTTCGATCTTCGAAACCGCATCCACAGCCGTGCCGGCGTTGAACGCATTGGCGCTGTCGAAATCCCAGTAGGCCAGCAAATTCAGGTAGCCCTTTCCGATATGCCGCTCCTGCGCCTGCGCCTGGCCAAGCGACCACGCCGCAGTAACGAGCAATAATCGGAAAAGCGATTTCACAAAAAAAGGTCAGCGCTTGGCCAAGGAGCGAACGTACACGTTGGCCATTGAGACCGGACCGCCCGGCAC
>JAPPPH010000475.1:6277-12376 GCA_028817635.1 Verrucomicrobiales bacterium
CCGGACCGCACGGCTCGATGCGGATCGGCCCTTTCGCTGGGAGGCCGTCCAACTCTTTGCCGTCAACCACCGTGCGGCCGTTGAGTTTCAACGTAAGTTTGTTACCGCGCAGCTCGCCCTCGAACCGGTTCCAGTTGCGCCCCTTCAAGACCAGATCGCCCTTGAACAGATCCGGTGCGACACGAACCGCCGAGGCGGCATCGCCGCGTAATTGGAACTCCAACGGCTTGGTTTTGTCCGAGACGGTCACGTCAAAAATAAAGCCGAAGTCACCGAACGCCTCCTCAGAGGTCAGCGCCTTGTCTTCGCCGCCCGACTCGCCGTGAAAACGGAACTGCCAGTCATGCGACCGCCACCCTTCCGCCGCCTTCCACCCGGACAAATCGACGCCGGTGTAAAGACACCGATACCCACGGTTCGCGATCGCCACCTGCCCCGGCTTGAGCGGCGTCTCCGGCAGTTCCTTGATCCGCATGTTGCGGTAGTGCACCACGCCACCCTCGGACTCGATGCAGATGTAGCCCTTGCGCGGACTGGCCTCCCTGCCATTCGTAACCACCTTGCCGTTCACCGCCAGCGAGATGTTCCCGTCGTTGCACACGATACGGTAATGGTTCCAGTTCGGCGACGGCTTGGAGCGGTTCTCCGTCGGAAACGCCCGACTGCCGCCGCGACCATTGACCGGCGTCATCTTCGCGCCATGGATCGGGAAAATGTCACCGTGCGTCGTGTAGCCGCGCGTGTTGCCGTAGGCATTCTCCAGCACCTGCACCTCGATACTGCGATGAAACGGCTGACCGCGAGCGGTGATGTCGTCGGCCCAGACAAATATGCCGGCATTGCCGCGCGGCTTCATGTGCCGCCACTCCACCTCCATGATGAAATTCTGGTACATGCGATCCGTGCGCAGTTCGCCGATCGGTTTGCCGGAACAGATCAACATGCCATCCCGGACCGACCACGTGGACGGCGCCGTGTTCACCGGCACCCAACCGGAAAGATCCTTCCCGTTGAACAACGGACGAAACCCATCCTCCTCAGCAGCAACCACCGCCACCGACAGCAACAAGGCCAGTCCAAGCGGGAGGCTCCGTTTTTTGTGGAAACACATGATGCGCGGAGGATGCCCTTGGCCAAGCGCTTGGCCAAGCGCAAAGCGAGGGGACGGACGCGGCTGAATTGCAAGACCACGGAATGCACGGAATACACGGAAATGGGGGCGCGCATCGGAGCGGGGACATTCCTGTCTCCGTAAAAATTGCGAGAGCGATTAACCGACCCTAGGACGCCTGGGGACAGGCGTCCCTACCTTTTCGCCAATCGAACTTCGGAGTTCCTAACTCGGTATTCGGCATTCAAATCAACCACATGCCCCGCAACCATCTTGGGGACGCGTCTGTACGCAGTTCTTGGGATTCAAATTCAATCTGTGAAAACCGTGTCTGAAAAAACTACAACACCGCCAACCCATCCGACTTGGCCGCCCTGCACATCTCCTCGTCGAACGACACCAGTTGGAAACGTCGATCCACCAAGTGCAACAGTTGTAGACAAAACAGGTGCCCGGCGTCGGCTGCACGGAGTTTCCAGTCACGGTTTTTGTGGATGATCTGATCCAGTGCCTCCGGCGGCAGCGTATGCCAGTGCATCCTGCTCAAATGCACCTTCAACAGTGCGTGATGCGCCGGGGTGGCACCACGACGCATCAATGCGGCGTTCGCCTCAACGGCCATCCAGTCCCATGCATGGTGCGTTTTACCCTCCGCCATGGCGCGGCTGGCTCGTTCGCTCTGAGGCTCGACAAACACAAGCGAAACGAAGGCGCTCGTGTCCCAGAAAAACGGCCTCATCAGTAATCTTTCTCCTCACGCATAGCGGCGACCGTATCGACGTCCACCCTGCCATCCGGCGCCACCAGAGGTTCCTGTTCCGGGGTCGTTGGCCGCTTGGCCGGAACGCGAACCGGCATGCCGGTGCGCCTGGCCAAAGCCTGCATATCGACCTTGTGCTGCTCCCACTCGAGATCGTTTTCGTCGGCCACGGGACTCAAAACTGCCACCGGCCGATCCCGATCGCAGACCACAATCGTCTCCGAGTTTTCCCTTACTTCCCGAATGTACCGGGACAGGTTATTCCGCAAATCAGCCGTTTTAACTCTCACGAAGGAGACGCTATCCCACTAAGTTAGCCATGTCAACAGGCTAACTTAGCCATATTCCTAACTGGCCAACCGGAAAGCGATTAATCGGGCGCGGATGAACGCCTATTCTAAGGACCAGATGGATTTGTGAAAATCTGTGAAATCCGTGTCTGAAAAAGGAACCAATCATCTCCAAAACAGCCGAGGACGCCTGAGGACAGGCGTCCCTACCTTTTCCTCGTTTTCGGGGAGGGAAAAGAATTTATCCCGAATTTCTTGACGCGGTGGGTTTTCCGGCTTAAATCAAACGGCTGTTTTAAACGGTCGTTTGAATTAATGGCTCAATCGGATACCAAGACAAAGATTTTGGACGCGGCAGAGCGGCTCTTCGCCCAGAAGGGGTTTGATGCCGTGTCGCTTCGGAATATTGTCGAGGCGGCGAAGGTCAACCTTGCAGCGGTGCATTATCACTTCGGCTCGAAGCAGGCGCTGCTGCACGCAGTGGTGTCGCGCCGGCTGCGTCCTGTCAACGAGGAACGGCTGTCCATGCTGGCGGAGGCTCGTGCCAAGGCCGGCAAACGCAAGTTGAAGCTCGAGGCGGTCTTGGAATCGTTGTTCGCTCCGGTTTTTCGTGCGCAGGCGAACCACAAGTCCGGCGACTCGTTTACACGCCTGATTGGCCGCGTGGTATTTGACCGGAACGCCGAGCTGCAAAAATTCATGGTCGGCGAGTTGGCGCAGGTGATCATCCAGTTCAGCCGCGCGTTCGACGAGGCACTGCCCGGGCTGGACAAGACGGAGATGGATTGGCGCTCGCACTTCATGGCCGGGGCGATGGCCCATACACTCTGCAATGCCGATCTGCTGGCCAGCTTTACCGGCACCGATGCCGGGGCCGAGGGCTACGAGGCCACGGTGCAGCGGCTGGTCGAGTTCACCGCAGCCGGTTTCCGGGCAAAGGTTTCCACCCCTCCCAAGAAACAAAAATCGAGTTAGGATGGTTCGATTCATTTTCACATTCGCGACGGTTTTACTGGTCGCCGGCTGCGCCTCCGCGCCGGGGCCGTCAACTCAAGACATCACCGCCGATCTGCCGGCGCAGTGGTCGAACGCACCCGATGCAAGTGGCAAGTCGCCCACGTTTTGGTGGCAGAATTTTCAGGACGAAGCATTGAACGATGCGATTGGGCATGCGCTTGATGCCAATCCAAACCTCAACGCCGCAGCCGCGCGGCTCGACGCCGCCTGGGCACAGGCAAGGATGGCCGGGGCGGAGCAACTGCCGCAGATCGCCCTGTCCAGCGGCCTCTCAATGAGCCAGATGAACATGGCGCAGTTCGGGGTCAGCCTTCCTAACATGCCGACCAAGTTTGACAGTCAACGGCACAATCTCACGCTGGGCGCTCAGTGGGAGATCGACCTTTGGAGCCGGGTCCGCTCCGGTAAACAGGCGGCCCGAAGCAATGCGCTTGGCCAAGCGGCAGACTTCGCCGGGGCACGGCACTCACTTGCCGGGCAAGTGGCCAAGGCGTGGATGCTTGCCATCGAAGCGCGGCAGCAGGAGCGCCTCGCCAAGTTCACCGTCACCACTTACAAAACCACGGTGGAGCGCATTCGGGCGCGGTTTGAGCAAGGTGTGCGCTCGTCACTGGACCTGCGCCTGGCTGAGGCCAGTCTCGCCGGGGCCAAGGCCAATGTCGCGGAACGCATCACCGCCGCGAACCGGGCGACGCGCCAACTGGAGGTGCTGCTTGGCCGCATCCCGTCAAACAAACAGATGATCCCGGATGAGCTGCCGTCGATGCCTGCCGCCGTGCCGGCCGGTGTGCCAGCGAAGCTGCTTGCCCGTCGCCCCGATCTGGTCGCCGCGGAGCATCGACTCAGCGCGGCTGGAGCCAGTGTCCGGCAGGCCAAGGCGTCGCTTTATCCGCAGATCAGCCTGACCGCCAGCACCGGCACGTCGACCAGTGACCTTTCCGAACTGGTTTCCGGCGACTCGCTCATCTGGACGCTTGGCTCGAACCTGATGCAGCCGGTGTTTCAGGGCGGACGGTTGCGGCAAAACGTCAAGATGCAACGTGCCCACTTCAAGGCTGCGGAGGCCGGATTTCGTTCCGCTGTCCTCAACGCGCTGGGCGAAGTGGAGAACGCGCTCGATGCCGAGTCGCACCTCGCGGTGATGGACGAGTCGCTTGGCGAGGCCCACAAGCAGTCGCAAGCCGCGGCGCAAATCGCGCTGGAGCGGTACGATCGCGGCTTGGAAAACATCATCACCCTGCTTGAGGCGCGGCGGCGCGCGATCGATGCCGAGAGCCGCTGGTGGTCGGTGCGCCGGCTGCGACTGGAAAACCGAATCAATTTGCACCTCGCCCTCGGGGGCGGTTTTGAACCGATCAAGAAACATGGAATCTAGCACCAAACCGAATCGATTGTTGAGGATCGGCCTCACGCTTGGCGTACTCGCAGTCGGCGTGGTGGGCTCGATGCTCACTATTAAGTTCAAGACCAAAGCCGAGTCAAAACCGAGCGAGCGCAAGCTGCCAAGCGTCCGGGTGGTCGCGGCCAAGCCGGAATCGCACACGTTTCGGATTCAATCCCAGGGCACCGCCCTTCCCCGCACGACCATCCGACTGGTCAGCGAGGTCAGCGGAAAAGTGGTCTCCGTGTCGGAAAAGTTTGATGCCGGGCAGATTTTTAAAAAGGACGACGTGCTGCTGACGATCGATTCGCGCGACTACGAGCTGGCGCTCGCGCAGGCCGAGGCAACCGTCGCACAGGCAGACCTGCGACTGCAGATGGAGGAAAAGGAGGCGGCAGTCGTCCGGCGCGAGTGGCAACTGCTCAACCAAGGGAAACCAAGCGGGCTGCAGGCCCGCGAGCCGCAACTGGCGCAGGCCCGTGCTGCGTTAGCCGCCGCAACGGCTGCGAAGGAGGCAGCTCAGCGCAACGTCGAGCGTTGCGAGGTGCGCGCGCCGTTTGACGGGATGGTAGCCAAGGCGGTTGTTAGGCCCGGACAATTCGCCTCGCTGGCCATGCCGCTTGGCGAGATTTTCTCAACCGACTTTGCCGAGGTGAGGCTGCCGTTGGCTGCTGGCGATTTGGACTTTATCGAGCTGCCCGCCGCCGGGGAGGCGGTCGCGCTTGGCCAAGCGCCGCGCGTGACGCTCACCAGCCAAGCCGGTGACCAAACGCTGGAATGGCAGGGTCGGATCGTGCGCTCGGAGGAAACGGTCGACCCAGTCAACCGCATGGTCTACGTCGTCGCTCGCGTGAATGACCCGTACCGCTTGACCAAGCGGGAAGGTGTCGCGCTACGCCGGGGCACGTTCGTCAAGGCCACGATCACCGGGCGCACACAGGACAACATCGTGTCGCTCAGCCGCACCGCGCTGCGCGGCAAAGACCGTGTCTGGGTTGTGCAGGATGGCAAGCTGGCATTTCGAGCTGTGAACGTCGTCTATGCCGACAAGGACAAGGCGATCATCTCCGAGGGCCTCCAGAGCGGCGAACAGGTCATCACCTCCCTGCTGGCTGGAGTGATCGACAGGATGGGCGTCGAGGTCCAAGAGGGCGCACCGACAAATCCGTAGCGTATGAATGGCCTGATCGAATGGTTTGCAAAGAACGGGGTCGCCGCAAATCTGCTGGCGATCTTCATTGCGATCGTCGGCGTGATGACCATCGGCACGCTGCGGCAGGAGGTGTTTCCGGAATTCTCGTCGGACATAATCTCCGTGCGTGTGGTCTACCCCGGTGCCGCGCCGGAGGAAGTCGAGGAAGGTATCAGCCAAAAAATCGAGGAGGCCATATACGGGCTGACCGACGTCAAGAAGATCACTTCCAGTTCACAGGAAAATGCCGGCTCGGTGATGGTTGAGCTGAATCCCGGCACGGACGCCGCCCGAGCATTGGACGAAATCAAAACACGTATCGACGCCATCGACACCTTTCCCGAGGAG
>JAPPPH010000498.1 GCA_028817635.1 Verrucomicrobiales bacterium
GCTACGCTCGTAACCGGCACCGTTGCGGCCCCGACTCCAGTTGGAATCATCAAAATCAACCGCGGTCCAATCGTCGTCATCGCGGTTGTTGGTCGGCACCCAGCCTCGTGCATAGCTTCGAGAATCGATCAGCGCCTCCATCTCTCCGGAGATAATCAGCGTGACGAGTCCCTTGGCACGCTGGCCAAGGGCGTCCTCAATTGTATACTCGATCTCCCCCCAACCACTCGCGCCCTGCTTTGCCTTAAAACTCAACAGCCCGTTGGGCTCGTTTCGGCGCCGTCCGTTTTGCATCACCGGAGAGCGGTGCACGGTCAGGCTACCCAGACGTGAGGCCTTCGAGCGGGCACTCACCAGACGAAAGCCGCCGGGGAAATAATCCTGCCCCTCTTTCCCTTCACCAGTCGTTCCAACACCGATGACCGGTTCCGTCTTATAAACGCCGCGCCAGCCTGCGGCGCGGTCGTTCATCAACGGATTAAAATGGATCGTTTCGCCTGCGCCCAGCACCAGTCGATCCGGCTCGGCTACAGGCGGATCATTCACGTAATTCAACTTCAACGTTTTCCCCCGACCTCCGGCACGATATTGGATGGTCTCGCTACCTTTCGCGTCGGCGTCCACCCGGAGAATGTGCACGGAGTCATCGCTGGCCAATTCATGCAACTCAGCCTGCTTCGGTGAGCGTACCTGTGAGATCGCGCCGTCACCGGGCAGCTTGATGGTCTTCACCTGCCCCACAGCCACGTCCATCTCATACACACCTCCCTCGGGATCGCCGATCACTACGGCCACGTCCCCCTTGTGCAGCCAACCGGGGCCGACGTCGCCGCGCACGGTGTAGCTGAACCACGCCACACCGACGAATCCACTCGAAGGCGTGAACAACGCCCGCCCGTTCTCCACGGCAACCGAGCCCGCGTAGCGCGGCGTCACCTGTCCGACCTCGGCCAGCGACAGGTTGTTTTCCCTTCCGCGTTCGACCTGCTTCAAGTCGTTCGCGATCACGTCGTATCGGATCTGTTCCCCCACGGCTCCCCACGCAACGTCGTCGTTGGCAAACGGCATCTCTGCCGGGTCGCGCATGTTGGCCGGGCCGCTGAGTCGACCGGCGGAGCGTCCGTGAATCTGTTTTGCTGCGGTGATTTGCTGCCCTTCAATGTCGCGGAAAAACGTGCGGGTCGCGTTGTTGTACTGGGCGTTCATGATGCCACCCAGCGAGTGAGCCGATCCAAATACGTGCCCCATCTCATGACTCGACAGCGCCCAACCGAAACCGGTTCGCAAAACCCCCACGCCGTTGCGTGTGTGCAGCGCGTTTTGGTATGCAATGCCCAGCGTCCCGCCGGACAAGCCGGCCCCAAACCGAATCGCAAGCGTCTGCCCGTAGGTCGACTCCGGTCGCCAGCGCTGCGTCCAACTCGCGAACTCGCGGAGCGTCTCACCGTTAACGTCGAATGGGATGTCCTCGTAGGTCGTGGAGTCCGGCGTCAGTATCAACTCCTGCACCAACAGACGAATGCCCAACTGATTTTCGTAGATCGCCGCCACGTTGGCCATCAACGCCAAATATTGGCTGGTGACCTCTGTCAGGTTCTTCGTCGTGTTTCGGCCCGTGGCGGACTTGTCGAGCACCACGATGACCGTGGCCACTTTCAGCGATGCCTCGTACTGGGGCGGGTTCGCCGGGGCGTCCAGTACCATCGTTTGCGCGCCGGTCACCGGGTCGAGGCCGGAACTGGCCAGCGCGGGAAATTCCTCCGACGGCTCAAGCGACGCCAACTCAGCGCCAGACCAGTCTGGCGCGACCAAGCCGGGGTCAAGTGACATCGTCCGTGACTCGCCGTTGCGCAGGTCGTTCACGCAAATGAACTCCGCTTGGCCAGGCGCTTGGCCAAGCGCGAGCACCGGCCCACCTTCCGAGCCGCGCAGTTCAATCGTATTCCCGTCCGCCATTCGGACAACTCCGGCGAATGACCGGTCGGCCAAGGCCAGCGAGGCGCGGTGCACTTGGCCAAGCGCATCCACTGAGCGACCCTCGAACACTCGCAATTCCGCCTCCATCCGTTCCGCTCGGCCAAGCGTGGTTCGGTAGTCATCGGTGAATAACGGAAAGTCGCGGAACAAAAAGTCGAGTGGCTCGCGTCCGGGTATTCGCAGGCGCAGCGGTTGACCAAGCTCGATCGCGTTGGCCAAGCGACTTGGCTGCACAGGTTTTGGGCTGGGCTCGATGGGCTCCGGCAGTTGCGACTGGACCGGAAAATTCGATTCAGCCGATGCCGCTTGGCTCGGAGTCGGTTCTTCGATCGTCGCCGGTTCGTGATTCTCGCGAACGTGGCCGCCCACGACCATTAGCAACGCGAACAGCG
>JAPPPH010000006.1 GCA_028817635.1 Verrucomicrobiales bacterium
CAACGAGATTTGGCAGATGTGCGGTGTCCTCGTTTTGTATCCAGAGATGGTCGGAATGAAACCAGGCTCCGTTGATGTTGTGCTCCCCACCACGGACAATCATCGGGATGGCGTTGCCATCGCTTCGGAGGTCGGACATGACTTCGCGCGTCCAGCCCACACCCCAACCGAGGATCGGTTGGGGCACGTAGAGGTGAAATGAATAACGGATTTCGTTGGAGTGAATGACGTCGAGGTAGCCGTCCTTGTTGATGTCGACAAAGCGCACTCCGTTGTCGCTTCCATCTTCGCGGACGATGTGGACGTTTTTCGGCAGATTGAAGCTGGCCGGCAGCCATTTTCGCTGGCCCTTGTTCCATTTCAGTACCGCTTGGCTTTGTGGGTTGCCGACGATGATTTCGCACATTCCGTCGTTGTCTGTGTCGCGAAGTCGCACTCCGTTGTCCCGTCCGGCGTTGGCGGTTTGGATCGCTTGGCCACCGATCTCCAGCCCTTGGCCAAGCGCTTGGTCTTCCTGCCATTTGTTGCCGTCGAAGTGCCAGATGCCGCTGACTGTTCCGTTACTGATGAACACCGAGGCGTTGCCGCTTGGTTGCAGAACGCCGAACCGGGCACCGGAGTCGGAGCGATTGCCGTCCCGGTCGATGTGGACCAACCGGAAGGGGAACGGGGAAGTCTTCCAGCGCTTGGCTTTCGGATCCCAGAGCCGTGTTTGTTGCACGGTTTCGTTTCCAATGACTGCATCCATGAAGCCATCGTTGTTGAGGTCGAGAAGTCGCACGCCGTTGTCCTGTCCGTTCTTTGCCTTTAGGGATTGGCCGCCGAGCATGTTTTTTGTGAGCCGCTCGCGGGCTTCACGAAAATTGAGAAACTTGACCTTGTTGCCGTGGGTCTCCGTGATGTGGTCGATCCATTCGATCATCTGTGTGTTTTGTACCCAGCCGTGAGGGTGGAACACGAAGTTGAAAACGCCCTGCTTGAGCACGGTGGCATCGATTGCGGCTTTCCAGTCTTCGACGGTGACGGGATTGCTGTTGCCGTGGAGGTGTTGCGCCTCCCAGTCGCTTGGCACCATGCAAGGCATCTCCCAAATGCTGCTGCCGACGGCGTACGGGTAAGGGTAGTTTTCGATCGTGACGACATAGGAATCAAACGGGACATACTTTTCAAACTTGGCTTTGCCGTCGGCATCGGTGAGTAGCGAGGCTGGGAGAGTCTTGTCCTCCGAGGTGAAAATGTTGAACACCGAGGTGTCCATCTCCAGAAACTGTCCGGCGGGGTTGTTGCGCATTAACAACTCGGAAAAGACGCGGGGACTGGGGGTGTTTTGCGAATCACAACAGGGCGTGCGAAAGGCGACCGGCAGGTTGTTGGCGATATTGTTCAGCAAGTCGACCCCACCGTGGTAAGTGTTTTTTGCCGGGACAAAATTACGGCCGCCAAGTATGGGGCAGGGATGGCTCAGGGTGTGAACCTCAATGGTAACGCCTTCCTGAAGCCATCGTTGCAGGTGTGGCTCGGTGGGGGTGATCGAGTTGCAAAAAATACTAATCGGTGCGCGGCCGTCTATTTTTTTGAGGCGCTCAAGGATGGGGCGGCAAAAACTCTCGTAACGCCCATGTTCGCGCATATCGTCAATCCCCAATGTGACGACGGCTTGTACTCCATTATCGCCTACCCACTGGGGCGTCGTGAGTTTCGGGAAATTGAGGCCCACGTAGAACGGATCTTCGCCATCGAGATAGGCCAGCCGATTGGCAGCGGATTGGGAAAACCCGGGGATGGCAGAGGAACAAAATACGGCCAGCAACCCAAGCGCTTGGCCAAGCTGTCGGACGTTGAATAACAGTCGATTCATGAGAACTCAGCGAGAATGCCCTTGGATAAGCTCGGTGGCAAGTTTGGCAAAAAACGGATTTGTGAAAAAAAATTCTAAAGAATTCCTGAGGAGTGCCGATGGTGAATCTGTGCAGCGCGATTGCTAGATCGCAGGTAAACGGAAAACGCCTGAAAGTTTTCCAGCGGCAAGGATGCCGTTTTAACAATAACAGACGAAAGGACTTGTCTAATGATAATCAATACGAACGTTGCTGCTTCGGCAGCATCCCGCAATCTTGCGGCTTCCACTGAACGCCTCTCCCAATCTCTGGCCCGTTTATCCTCGGGTAGCAAGATTGTCTCACCTGCAGACGATGCCGCCGGCTTGGCGCAGGTGATCCGGTTTGAGGCTCAAATGAACCGAAACAACGCAGTCCGTGCCAATCTCGGCAACGCGACTTCGTTCTCACAAACTCAGGACGGCTTTCTGCAGAAGGTGCAGGTCGCGCTGGACCGGATGAGTGAGTTGTCTGTCCTGTCACAGGAC
>JAPPPH010000161.1 GCA_028817635.1 Verrucomicrobiales bacterium
GCAGGACGCGTTCCGGGCCAATGTCGAACCGTCCGGCGCTGGAGCCGCCCTTGCCTTGGCTGTCGGACTCGCTGAGATATAGTGTGTTTACGCCGTTGATCTCGTAGGCGAGTACGCGTCCGCCGGAGGGTGCGAGGACGACGCGCGTGGTTTTGTTTTTCAGCTCGATGCAATTTTCGTAGCCGAACGCAGTGAGTGAGCGGGCACCTTTGGCGGCCAGCGCGACATTGCCAGATAGGCCAAGCAGAAGGCTGACAGCAAAAAAAACCTTGAGCATGTGAACCGGTTTCATGGCGGGAACGGTAGCCGTGTGGGCGGTTCCGGACAAGCCGAACCGGTGCTGGTCGGTGATGGGTTTGTAGGATGAATTAACTTTATGTTTAATGGATTTTTTAGAAGGATGAAGCGCTGTGCTGCCAGAGAATTGGTGGTCGGAAATAGTGAGCGATGAGTGTCGAAAAGCAGTTTGAGATGATGGGTATTGACGGTAAGCAGTACGGCCCGCTTACTGAGTCGGAGTTGAGGGTGTACGTTTCACAGGGTCGAGCCAACTCGGAGACAAAGATTAGGCGAGTGGGTGACGAGTCGTGGCAACCGCTGGGTAACCTCCTCAGGATCGCTGCGCCCAAGGTGGTGAGTCAACCTCAGCAACTGGAGGCAGCTGTCCCGAGTGATACACCGCTGGAGGTCGGGTTGGCACTCAGCGAAGGCTGGCAGTTATTTAAGGAGCACGCGGGAATGCTAGTCGGTGCCGGGGCGATTTTTTTAGGAATCCTGACGGCAGCTGGGTTAATCGGCGCGGTAATCCCCGCAGCGCAATTACTGGTTCAGGGGCCGCTGATGGGTGGGCTGATTCTCATGATCCTGAAGCTGTCACGGGAGGGTCATGCCGAGGTGGGTGATGTTTTTTTGGGTTTCCAAAACTACGGGTGGCTGCTGTTGGTGACCGTCGTCCAAGGAGCGGTGATTTTTGCTGCATCAATTCCCGGACTTATTATGCTCATCATCGGGGCTGTCATGATGACACAAGAGTCGGGAGAAATGGGTGTCGGTTTGATGGTGGGGGGCGGAATCTTGATGTTCGTCCTGATGATCCCGGCCGTTGCCTTAACCAATTTCGCCCTCTATCTGGTTGCAGACCGTCGAGGGACATTCGGAGAGGCATTCCTCGCTGGCTTCAAGGGGGCTAAAAAGAATTTCTGGGGAATTTTCGCGATGATGATTGTGATCGGCTTGGCTTCAATGCTGGGGGTGATCACTTGCGGCCTTGGCTTGTTATTCACCATCCCCTGGTCGTTAGCGGTGATGGTCAAAGCCTACGAGCAAATATTCCCGTTGCCGGCGGATCAATCT
The DNA here is from genome assembly GCA_028817635.1 of Verrucomicrobiales bacterium. Classification (GTDB taxonomy): domain Bacteria; phylum Verrucomicrobiota; class Verrucomicrobiia; order Limisphaerales; family UBA1096; genus UBA1096. Next base: position 1,354 of record JAPPPH010000161.1, read on the forward strand.
GCCTGAGTTTGCACGTGAGCTTCCCTTGGCCAAGCGCGGATGAAAAACTCCCGATCATGAGACGAGTTATCGTGCTTGGCCTGACAATGTGGGTTTGGTGTGTTGCGCTTGGCCAAGCGCAGGCGAGGCCGTGGTTGTTTACCGCTGACGAAAAGAAATCGAAGTTCGATATTGAGGTGACACTCGACCTTGGCCTTGTCAAGGAATCGGACGACGACTCCACCCGAGTAAAGGGTACGATCATTGCCGAGCTTGAGCCGGATGAAGATCCGGAGACCATCCGCATCACTCACGTCGACGCCCAGCCGACCAAGTCCAAGCTGCAACTCAAATACTCTTTCGGGCCGTTTGGTATTCTCGGCAAAGCGAATTTCACGATGACAGATTTTCGGATCATGCTTGAGCCAGAGGACGCGGGAGAGGCGGCGGAGCTGGACGAGGACGGCAACTTTAACCAGATTGAAAATGTTCCGTCCATGACGGGCCTGGTGAAATACGACTTGGACACCGTAGCGGTTAAGCGCAAGGGTGAGATGGATCTGAGCGACCCGGAGGAAATGCCGGAGGACGCCCCCGAGCCGGAGCCATTCGATGTCGAGGGGCAGTTGACCTGGGACGGCGACGTGCCCGTACTGACGTTCGACTTTGACATCGAGCAGGAGTTGAAGAGCGACGAATTCAAGGGCATCACCGTAGAAGTCTCGGCCGAGGGCACGATCGTCGCGCGTGGCGAACGGCTGGTGATCGAACAGCCTGTGCTGACGATCGCGCCCATTGATGGAGGCGGACTGCGGCTGAGCTGGGAGCCGGGTGATTACGTCATCGAGGCCGCCACCGAGGTGACCTTTGCCGAGCCGGAAATCATCGAGCTGGACGAGGGGCAGGCGGAATATGTCGCCAAGCCAAGCGGAGACCAACCGCAATGCTTCTACCGCCTGCGTAGGCGTTAGCCGCGCGCTTGCGCTTGGCCAAGCGGGTGCGTCACACTCGCTGCGTGAGCTTTGTCACC
>JAPPPH010000507.1 GCA_028817635.1 Verrucomicrobiales bacterium
GGATCGAAAATATGAATGAGAGCGGTTTCATTTTCTTAAGGTGTTCCTTGTGCTGCGCGATCGGCGGCACGTTCCTTGGCGATGAGTCGCAGCTTCTCGAGGCGGCTCAGTGGCTTTTTCGGTTTTGGCTTGGGCGCCTCCTTTTTTGTGGCGACCGGCTTGGCCTTTGGCTTGGGTGGGGCGTTTTTGCGTGGCTTGGGCGGGTTGTCGATGCGCAGTTGGCCTCCGCTGGCGGCGGTCTGCGTGAGTAGATGGCCGTTCCACGGAATGCGGATCGCGGTAAACAAGGTTTTGCTGGTGCGTGCCCGGGCGTCCTTGGTGGACACGATCGGGAAGATGAGTTCCTCCGTTTCTTTTGTGATCTTTCGCGGCTCGGTGCTCGTGTGCGCGGGGAGCCCACTGAGGCGTACCTCGGCCTCGCCGTCAAACGGGCGAAGCTGTTCCACCTTGCACAGCAGGTCGCCGGATTGGCCGCGCTCGATGGCGGCCATCTCGATCTTGATGTTTACGTACGGCTGCTCAACGCGCAGCTCGGTCAACGCGGAGGAGACGATGACGGGTCCGGTCTTTGTGTTGGCTTCGCCGAGTACTGCGAGGTGCCACGTGCCCACCGCCGCGCTGCTGTTGGCGGTGAGCGGGTAGTCGATTTCGCTTTTGCCCTTTGGCAGGGAGATCGTGCCGGCGGAGCTGACTCCGGACGGCTTCCACGGCAGGCGCAGGGTGATGGCGTTGTCGAAGCCTTCATCGCGGACGGCGCGCACTTTCAGGTTCAAGCTGCCGCGTTGCAAGATGGCTGTCGGAGGCGTGTCGATCTCGATCCGGAACGGCGTAGGTTCAGTCACCGCGACGGCGAGGCGATCGACATCAGTTCGGTAAAAAATCCGGTTGCCCGGGCCGCGAACCATCTCGACCGTGTGACCGAACCGGCCGCGTATGTTTTTCTTCGCATCGGAGTGGGTGACTTTGACATCGACCAGAGCCGATGCCAGCTCCGCCTCCGGCGTGGCCTCGAACACGACCGGGAAACGGTCGATGTTGGACGGCATCTCGACGGCGTGCATCGTGATGCCGGGTGGGAGTTGGTCGGCGGCAAATTGCAACGGCCCGCCGAAGTTGCTGCGTGTGACCTGCAGAACGGTGGCAATGCGGTTGCCGCGCGGCACCGGCATCATCTGGCGGGACTGTGTGTCCTGTGCGCGAAAGCGCGGAATGAATGTCGCCAGTTTCGGTGCGATCGGCGTGGCCTCGACCCGATAAACGTAGTCCGCGCCGCCCTTGCGGAGATGGTCGGTGACGCGGATGAAATGTTTGCCATCGGCCGGCAGTGTCACCGTGACGCGGCTGTCGGCGCTGCCGCCGCTGTCGTCGTTGCCCTGAATGCTTTTGCCGTCCGGCCCGTACACGTTGAGCACGCTGTCCAGCGGCGAGCGGATCGACCGCGCATGCACTCGCACGTGGATCCGTTGGCCTTTTTTGCCGTTGAACACAAACCAGTCGACATCGCCGTCCTTGTCGATGATGCCGTTGAACGCTAGTGGCAATGTTGCCCCCGGGACAGGAACGGTGTTCCGGTTTTCGTTCGGTTCTTTTTCAAGGACGTTCGGGAAAGGGGAGACGCGGAAGGGGTTTGCCGACGGCGCGGAGAAGCCTTTCGCCTTGGCCAAGATGCCGAAGTTGGCATCCGGCTTGGCCGGTGTCGGGACCGTCTGTTTCGGAAGCTCGCCCTTGGCACCGATGAAGCGAACCTCGGTGTCAGCACCCGCTTGGCCACCGGCGGGGAAGATCGCGCTTGGTCTCGGGAACTGACCGATGTGCAATCGATACCGGCTGCTGCCGCCACCGCCATACGAGCTATCGCGCACCTCGATCCAATAATCGCCATCTGCTGGAGCGATGATGGAGGCGAAACAATCCTGCAACAGCAACGGCGTGTCGTCCGCGGCGTCGAGTTCGAAGCGCTTGGCATCGAGGATGGCAATGTACGGATCGAACAACGTATTGCTGAGGCGGATCGCCTCGATCTCGGCGCTGAGTACCTGTCCTTTTTTGGCGGTGACGCGGTAGTAATCCACGTCCTCGTTTTGCACGGTCCCTTCGACGGTCGTATTGAGGGGAACATGCTGCGGCGTGGCGAAGTCGTTGTTCGGTTCCTCCTCGGTGGCGTTCGGGAATTGACTCACCCAGAATGTTTGCAGCGGGCTGACGCCCGTGGCCGTGACAAGGCGCAGCTTGTGCTCGCCCAGCGCGCAGTCGGCGGCGATTGCGATTGTCGCGCGTGCTTCCAACGGGTAATTCTGAAAAGGTTAGTACTTTTACACCGAAACGCACGGGACGTAAAACAACAACTCGCGCACGG
>JAPPPH010000284.1 GCA_028817635.1 Verrucomicrobiales bacterium
GCACTCTGCATCTCTCCTTCTCCGTGACCATTCACGAGCACGAGAACGCGGCAGAAGTCGCAAAGCACCTCGAAGCGCTTACGAAATAATATCGCGAATCACCCGGCCGTGGACGTCGGTCAACCGGAAGTCGCGGCTGGCGTAGCGGTACGTCAATCGTTCGTGGTCGAAGCCCATCAGGTGCAGGATAGTCGCATGAAGATCATGGACGTGTACCGGGTTTTCGGCCGCCTGAAATCCAAACTCATCGGTCGCCCCGTAAATCGTGCCGCCCTTCACGCCTCCCCCTGCAAGCACCATCGAAAACCCGGCAGAGTTATGGTCACGGCCCAGTTTTGATTTACCGGCGTTGGTGATTTCCACCGTGGGCGTCCGGCCAAACTCACCGCCGATCACGATCAGCGTGTCCTCGAACAGGCCGCGCTCCTTCAGGTCGGCGATCAGCGCGCCGATGCCCTGCGAACATTCGCCCGCCAACTTGCGGTGGTTTTTCTCGATCGCATCGTGGTTGTCCCACGGCTGCCATTTGCCGTGCCAAACCTGCACAAACCGCACGCCGCGCTCGATCAGCCGCCGCGCCATCAGCAACTGGCGAGACTGCGTCGTTTTTCCGTAACGCTCGCGTAACGCCTCCGGCTCGCGGTCGACATCAAAGGCATCGGTCGCCTCCATCTGCATCCGGTACGCCTGCTCGAAACTCTGGATGCGCGCCTCCAGTTGCGGGTCATGCCCGCGCTGGCCAAGATGCCGCCGGTTCAGCGCCTGCAAAAGATCGAGCTGTCTCCGCTGATTAGTCAGGCCAAGCCGGGGGTTGCGGATGTTTTGGATCAACTGCTCGACCTTCGTGTGCGCGGTGTCCACGTACACGCCCTCGTAAATTCCCGGCAGGAACGCGGATCGCCAGTTGTCCGGCCCCTTAACCGGATGCCCGCCGGGACACATGGCGATGAAGCCGGGCAGGTTGCGATTCTCCGTGCCCAGCCCGTACGTCAGCCACGAACCGAGACTCGGCCGCGCCAGCGTGTTGTCGCCGCTGTTCATCAGCATGAGCGACGGCTCATGGTTTGGCACGTCGGACTTCATCGAACGCACCACGCACAGGTCATCCGCATGCTGGCCTAGGTGCGGAAACATATCGCTGATTGGGATTCCGCTCTGTCCGTAGCGCGTGAACTCAAACGGCGACGCAAACGCTGCACCGGTCAACCGCTCGGTCACGAGGTTGGGCCTCGGCAACGGTTGGCCGTTGTGCTTCGCCAGCATCGGCTTGGGGTCAAAGCTGTCCACATGCGACAAGCCGCCGTTCATGAAAATGTGAATCACGCGCTTGGCCCGGGGCACAAAGTGCGGGCCGCTTGGCGCGAGCGGGTCGGGCAGATCCAAGCCGGAATGCGGCCCAGCCATCACGTCCCGCAACCCCAGCAACGCGAACCCCATGCCGGCCCGCGACAGAAAATCGCGGCGATTGGCCAAGCGCAACGGCTGCGCCTGCAACGGGCTGGGATTCTTCTGACGATTCATTGGCGTAGGATTTTTTCCATCGCCCTCCCTCTCGCGAGTTCCTCGATCATCTTGTCCATGTAACGCAACTCCCGCATCAGGGGTTCTTTTACCTCCTCCACACGAACGCCGCAAACGACACCCTTGATGAGCTTTCGTTTTGGATTCAAGGCAGGCGCCTCGATGATGAAGGTTTCCATATCTTTCTCCTCATCGATCAGGCGCTGCAACCCCGCCGAATCATAGCCGGTCAACCAACAGATGATCTCATCAAGCTCCTCCTTCGTGCGGTCTTTGCGCTCCACTTTATCCAGAAGCAAAGGGTACACCTTCGCAAACAGCATCTTGTAAACTCTATGATAGGACATGGTTTAATCTACGAACATGAACTCGTTGGACAGCAGAAGTGCCTGCGCCAATTCCTGCCACGGCAGCGTCTCCTTGGACAGCCCGGACTGCGCGACGAAGCGCTTGGCCAAGCGCAACTCCTCCGGCTCCGGCTCGCGGCCAAGCATGGCACGATACATTTGAGCCACCATCTCACCGGCCGTGCCGTTGGCCAAGCGCTTGGCCAGTGCATCCGCCTGCGCCAGCACAAACGGATTGTTCAACAGGAAAAGCGACTGCTTCGGCACGGGCGTGAGATAGCGACTCTGGGTGGAGATGACCGGGCAAGGCTAATCGAATAGACGAAGCACGTCCGTCTGATTTTAGCGAGCGACAAAGGAGTACAGCGTGCGGCGGCGGTTGGCCGCATCATCCGGCGCCTTCTCGAGCGGCGGCCCACCTGCGTGAGGATCAAGTTGCCCCGAGACCAACAGCATCGAGTCGCGC
>JAPPPH010000395.1 GCA_028817635.1 Verrucomicrobiales bacterium
AAAGTCGATGGAGTACCAGTTGGCCGGCATCCAGCGAGTGGAGTACGTCGAGGGCAGGGAGGAACAGGGGCTGCTGGCGATGATCCGCTCGCTGGGCAAGCTGGGCGTGACGGTCAGCAGTGAGGCAAGCGAAGAGGCAGCCAAGGCGCCCGGCTTTGTCTCGCACGGCCATAGCCATCACGGCGGCCCGGGCTTGGCCAAGCGCAAGGGCGCTCCCTGGGCGAAGATCGCTGCCGGTGCAGTTGGCTTGGCGGTGTTGACTGGGGGAATTTTTTTCCTCGGCGGCAGCAGCCGGGAAGCGACCCCGGAAAAACCGGTGCTTGGCCAAGCGGAGACGAATGAGGTGGAGCAGACCAGGCCCTTGGCCAAGCCGGTGACGCTGGACACTAACCGAGTAGTCGTACTGCCATTCAAGACCATTGGTACCTCCGGCGAAACGGCTGATCTTGGATATGGTTTGGTCTCTACGTTGACGAGCAAGCTGCAGCCGCTACAAAATCTGACGGTGATCGCCAAGGAGTCGGCGCGCAAATTCAAGGATAGCGAGCAGTCGCCGAGGGAGATTGGCCAGGCGCTGGGCGCGGGGACGATTGTGACCGGCGAAATCCAGACGAGCAGCAACAAGGTGCAGGTGAACATTCAGTTGATCGACGCCAACACCGAGGATCTCGGCTGGGGCAGCACGTTCACGAAACCGAAGGACGATTTTCTCGACCTGCAAAACGAGATTGCAACCAAGCTCGCAAGTGAGCTGAAGGGGGAACTAGATGCGGATGAGGCGCTGCAACTGGCTAAAAAAGCTACCAATAATCCCGAAGCGGAAACCGAGTACCAAAAAGGTCGGCGTGAGTGGAACAAGCGCAGCAAGGAGGGATTTGCCAATGCGATCAAGCACTTCGAGCGTGCGATCGAGCTTGATCCGAATTTTGCCAACCCATTCGCAGGGCTTGCTGATACCTATGGGTTGTTGCCTTCGTATAATTTGGAGCCGGCACTCGAAGTCATGCCTAAAGCCAAGTTGAATGCAGAAAAAGCGATTGAGTTGAATCCAAACCTGGCCGAGGCGTTCGCCTCGCTGGCATGGTATCAACTCATGTTTGAATTTGATCGAAAAGGGGCGGAGGAGAACTTTGACAGGGCGATCAAGCTGAACCCGAACTACGCGACGGCATATCACTGGTTCGGATTAATGTTTAACCAATCTCTGGAACTGGATCGATCAACGGTGCTTTTAAGAAAAGCATTAGAATTGGAACCCACATCTTTAATCATACCATCTAATCTTGCTTTGGCATACAGGTTGGATGGCCAGTTGGAATTGGCTATGGAGACATGTGAAATCGCATTCAAGGTGGATCCGAACTTTCCCTCTGTTGTTCATTACTACACTATGTGTCATGATGATTATCAGGATTCAATCAAGCGCCTTAAGGGAGCAATGCAAGCTTACCCTAGTATCCCAATGACACGGCGGGCGTTGTTTAAAGTTTATATGAATAGTGGGGAAGTGGACTTGGCGAAGGACCAGTTGATCTATTCTTTGGATCACTTTCACGACAATATGACCACGGGTTTTGCGGAAATGTATGCCGGCTTGGGTAGATATGATGAAGCTTTCAGGTGGTTAAAGAAGGGGATCGAAAGCAAGGAATCGGCGGCCACGTTTGTACTCGTAGCATACCAGTTTCCCGATGATTTCAAGGAAGATCCCCGTTTTATTGAGTTGATGAAATCAATCAATCACCCGCTGTATGTCGACAAATAATATGAGTGCTGAGGTATTTATAAGCTACGCTTCTCAGGATCGGGAGCGGATCATCGACCTCGTGAAGCGGCTCGACGACGCCGGGGTTTCAGTATGGATCGACCAAATGAGCATCGAGGGGGCGACGATGTGGAGCCAGGAAATCGTCGCCGCGATCCGTAGCTGCAAGGTGCTGATCCTCGCCATCTCCGAGAACTCCGCCGACTCGGAAAACGTGGTGAAGGAGGTCGCGCTCGCTTCGGAGGGCCGCAAGCGCATCCTGCCGGTGTACCTTGCCTCGGCGGAGATTCCCGAATCTATGGCTTATCAGCTTGCCGGCATCCAGCGGGTGGAGTTTTTCGAGGGCGCCGAGGAGGCCGGTCTTCAGTCGATGATCCGCGCTCTGGCCAAGCTGGGCGTGACTGTCAGTGAGGCCGCCAGCGAGGAGGCATCGGCCGGGGCGGTCAACCGCATCACGCATGGCTCCGCTCACCCGGTCACGGGCGCGGCAACCAAGCGCAAGGGCGCCGCCTGGGGAAAGATCGTCGCAGCGGTGGCTGGCGTGGCCGCTCTGGCGGTGGGTATG
>JAPPPH010000404.1 GCA_028817635.1 Verrucomicrobiales bacterium
ATCTAAACCTGTACCTTGGCGATTACGAGAAAGGCTCGACCGAGGTGGCCGTGGCCAAGTGTTCTAGCGATGAGGCATCCAACAATCATTTGATGCGCACGCTTCCACAGTTGAAAAAACAGTCGCTCTACGACCACATGGGTTCCTCGTATCAATCCAATACCCACCCGAACTACAACACGGTCGTTAAAAAGAACAACACGACCTGCATTCGCCTCGGTGAGGTGCGGGACGTGAGCCGCTTTTTGGTGTTGTCCGAGGGCGGTGCCAATGTGGCCGGATGGGGATACCCGATGGACAGGGCATCCTTTAGCGGGTTCGACTGGCATTGGCCGGGCGAGAAAAAGTGGGTCGCCCTTTTTTCCGATTTGCACGTGGCCCCGGCGCTGATCAACAAGCCCATCCTCGGCCCGGGCTACACGTTCGACCGCTCCAAATAGCGCGTGGACAAGCGCTTGGTCTGTGCGTCAGATCTTCGGTTCCCAGCCGGGCCGGTACTCGCGCGACAACAGTTTTTCCGCCGCCGGATTGTTGACAATCCTGCGCTTGGCCGGGTCGAACTCGACCGTGCTGTTGGTGCGCCAGGCCATGTTGGCCAAGTGGCAAAGCAGGGTGCTGACCTGTGCATCTCCAATCTCCGAGTTCAGTTTTTCCCCGTGCCGGATTGCGTTCACAAAGTTGTTAAAATGGGGCGCGTCATTGCCGGGCGCCGTCTTGGTTTCCAGTTCCTTGCCGTTCAGGTCGTGGATGGTGAAGTTGTTACCGGTGGTGCAGGAGAGGACACCGCCCTCGCCATAAAACGCGACGAACGGAGGCGCCTCACCCCGGCGCCGGTTGCAACTACTCTGGTCCCACATCGCACCGCTGTGACCAAAGTCAAACGTGGCCATGCCGGTGTCCGGCGTCTCCTGATCGTCATCGAAATGGTAGCGCGCTCCGCCGTAGGTGACGCGGCTGGGCAGGTCTACCCCCAGTCCCCATCGCGCGAGGTCGAGGGCATGGACGCCGTTGTTAGCCATCTCGCCGCCGCCGTAGTGCCAGTGCCAGTGCCAGTTGTACGGGATGAGGTTGTCCTTGTACGGCCGTTCCGGTGCCGGGCCCTGCCACAGGTCGTAGTTGAGATGCTTGGGGATGGGCGCCGGTTTGCCCTTGCCGATTGAGCCACGGCTGCTGGTGTAGAACGTGCGCGCAGAGAGCACCTTTCCGATTACGCCTTCTCGCAGTCGCTGCATTGCCTCCATCACCACCGGGTAGCTTCGGCGTTGGTTGCCCATCTGTACATGGCGCTTGTGCTTGCGCGCAGCCGCCACCATCAGTTCCGCCTCGGCGGCGTTGTGGCTGCCCGGTTTTTCCACGTAGACATGTTTGCCAGCCTGACAGCCGAGGATGGTTGCCGGTGCGTGCCAAAAGTTGGGCGCGGCGATGGCGATGGCATCGAGATGGGGATCCTCCAGCATGCGTCGCAGGTCGGTGATGCCGCGGCACGGGGCGGCCTGTTTTTTTGTCACCGTGGCGAGCGCGTTGGCCGTGCGGTTGTCGTCCACGTCACAAACGTAGGCGACCTCGACATCGGAGATTTTGAGGAAATTGTTTACGTGCGCCATGCCCCGACCGAGTCCCATCACGCCGACGCGGAGCGTGTTGTTGGCCTTGCTGGCGGCCCGGATCGAGTTGCGCTTGGCCAAACTGGCAGCCGTGAGACCGGCGGCGGATTGCACGATAAACCGGCGACGATTGAGAGGAGATGGCATAATGTTTTTGTTGGAAAACAGGGTTAAAAACTTGGCAAAGCGTGCCACGCCGCCCGCGCTTGGCCAAGCGAATTGACCCTGAGATTAGAGTTTGACGCTATCCAAAAATGGGAAGAGACTCCTAGTCCCCAACGACCATGAACCGATGAATACGATCACACAAAAACCCACGCGGAGCAGTCTCGCAATTCTCGCAGCACTGCTGTTATCCCTGAACCAAACAGCCCAAGCCAAAGTGATCGACGACTTTGATGACAACAAAGTCAAGGGCTGGGAGAAGTTCGATTTTGGTACTGGAAACGGCTATTTTAAGGAGAAAGGTGGCCAGTTCACGATCGGCATGCACAAGCCCACCGGGCAGCAGTTTTTCGTTGCGGCCACCCACAAGGCCGAAAAATTCACCGTCACCGATGGCGTCACGCTGGAGTTTCGGGTGGATCTAATTGAGGCCAACCAATCCAATGCCTTCGCGGTGTTGTCGTTCATCCCCAGCGATACGCCGGTGAGCAAGCTCAGTGGTTACAGCCTGGCCAAGGACGACAACGACATTCTTTTGGCCAAGGGATTGAAC
>JAPPPH010000266.1 GCA_028817635.1 Verrucomicrobiales bacterium
TGTGGCGGATGACTTGGATGGCGGCGGCGGTGGAGGGGCGGCGGCGTTTGCTGATTTTACATCTGGAAATGCATCCTGCGATTCGGCCTGTATATTCATGGCGAGGATGACGCCGGCCACAACGGAATAGGTCGGGGCGAGAATCCAACCGAATATTGGGACCAGCAAAATGAGGCCACCTACCGCCGAGAACACGGCGATGGTGAAGAAGCGCCGCCGCATAACGCGAAAGCTCTCCATCCCGCTGAGCCCGGCGCGGTCGAAGTAAGGATCGACGAAGCCGATGCCGGTCAGGAACATTTCGCAAGGGATGATCAGGGCCAAGGCGATCAGTCCTCCGATTACCGGAACCATGTTTGCACCCAACTCGATCAGCAGCATGAGGACAGTCCCGAGGATGGTGATGATCGCCACAACGAGCATCCGCTTCACAATCTGCGAGGGTGGTCGTTTGCACTCGGTAACTTCGCCTGTGATGGATTTCTCAACGCGCTCGGCGATCTTGTCGAGATAGAGTGAATAAAATAACAGCACCACCGTGCGGTAGGTGAGGAAGCCCAGCGCACCTATCCCGAGGAACAAAATGATCTCCACCAACCACTCCACCCAGGCCCATCCGCCATAGTCGCCGTCCAGCCCCAACTGCCCTTCAAAAAACTCCACGACCATTGCCGCCGAGAAATAGCAGGCCCCGACCATGACGGGGAAGTACAGCACCGTCAGCAGCAACGGCACGGACAACATCTTGAGGAATCCCTCTCCCCAGATGAATCTGTGCGCCTGACCGAACGCCGACAGCGTGACCTTGAGTGCGTTCATCTTCGCTGCCGCGGCAAGCGGCTACTTGGCAATTTCGATCAGCTCGATTTCGTAGCCCTCCGGGGCATCGACGAAAGCAAAGCCGCCACCGGCCTCCTTCATCGTTGGGCCATCTGAGTACTCGACTCCCAGCGAGGCAAGGTGTTTGCCAAATTCCTCCAGACTGTCGACCTCGAACGCGAGATGCGTCAAATCCTCCTGCACCTCCACCGGGCCGCTGTTGGGAAAGTGACAGATCTCGATGGTTTCCTCGCTCTCTGGCGCCTTGAGAAAGGCCAGCTCGGAGCCGCGCGGCGACTTGTGCCGTCGCACCTCCTCCAGGCCGAGGACGGTCTTGTAGAATTCAACGGTCTTTTCCAGATCGTTCACGCGGTAGCGCGTGTGCAGTAATTTTTTTGCCAGTGCCATACGCGGCGGAGCGTACCAAGCGCGGTTTATCAAGCCAAGCGCGGCCGCTTGTCATCGCGCTTGGCCAAGGGTAGCTTGCCCGCATGAACCGTCAGTATTTGATTGTTGGCCTCGTGACCGTGTTGGTTGCGCTTGGCCAAGGTTCGTCCGCGCTTGGCCAAGCGGCGGCAACGAAGACGCCCGGCGTGCGTGTTGACCCGGACAACCCGCGCTACACGCATCGCACCCGGCACAGCCGCGATGGCATCGGCAAATTTTATATGGGCCGCGAGATCGCCCACGTGATGGGTCACCTCGGCGCTGGCTGGCTGGAACGCTCCTCGCGCGAGGCGGAGGAACGACCGCAGACCCTGATCAAGGCGCTCAAGCTCAAGACCGGCGACAAGGTGGCCGACATCGGTGTGGGCACCGGCTACTTCGCGCGGCGCATCTCACGCGTGATCGGCCCCAAGGGCACAGTCTACGGCGTCGACATTCAGCAGGAAATGCTCGACCTCCTAGAGCGCAATTTGAAGAACGCCGGTATCAACAACGTAAAAGGTGTGCTGGGGACAATCCAGAACCCGAACCTGCCGGCGAACACCATCGACCTCGCGCTGATGGTTGATGTGTACCACGAGTTTTCGCATCCGTTCGAGATGATGCAAAACATCTGCAAGGCATTGAAGCCGGGCGGACGCATTGCCTTCGTCGAGTATCGAATGGAGGATCCGAACGTACCGATCAAGCTGCTGCACAAGATGTCCGAGTTGCAGGTGCTCAAGGAGGCGACACCGCATCCGCTCGAGTGGGTCGAGACGATTTCCGTGCTACCCCGGCAACACATCATCATCTTCAAAAAAACCGGAACCAAGGCGGCTAAGAGCAACGAACCCACCCTGCCATAAATGGCGGCCCCGCGCTTGGCCAAGCGCTTGGCTTATTGAATATCGAATATCGAACAAGGAACTCCGAATTTTGAATGGAGGAAGGTAGGGACGGCTGTCCCAGCCGTCCTCGGGGTGAGACACAGATTTCACTGATTTACTCGGATTTTCAATTTACCGATGAGGTGTCATCAGCTTGGTTGGGGGGCACACGCCGCTGGCGTGTGGTGGTTGGCGGCTCGCCGGCCGCTGGTTTTGTGTTTTTGGCGAGCCGCCAAAAACCGCACGCGAGCCGCGTGCGCTCCCCTTGGCCAAGCGCTTGGCTAAATGAGCTGGAGTGACTTCTCTGCCTTTTTGCTGAGGGTCGCCTGGCGCTTGGCCTTGGAGGGATCGACGAGGCTTTCGTCGTAGGACGGAATCATCTCCTTCATCCGTGCGTGGCCTTCGTCCGTCTCGAGCAGGTGGCCAAAACATTCGCGGACAATCTCCAGAATAATGTTCACGGATACCGACGCGCCCGGCGATGCGCCGAGCAATGCCGAGATGGAGCGATCCGCGCTGGACAACACCTCGGTGCCGAAATGGACGATACCGGCGTCGCCGTCCACCTGCTTGATCGCCTGCACCCGGATGCCGGCGTCGATCAATTCCCAGTCCTCGTTTTTCGCGTCAGGATAAAAATTACGCAACTCACCCATGCGGGTGTTCATGCTTTGGGTGCCCTGCTGGATGAGGTACTGGACGAGCGGAATGTTATGCAGCCCAACCTTGATCAGCGACGCGATGTTATCCCACCGCACCGATCCGGGGAGATCGAGATAGCTGCCGCCCTTGTGCAAAAACTTGGTCGTCCACGCCGCGTATGGGCCAAACAGCAGCGCCTTTTTGCCGTTGATGATTCGCGTGTCGAGATGCGGCACCGCCATCGTGGGCGCCGCGCCGGGCGACATGCCGTAGACCTTGGCCACGTGCTGCTCGACAATTTCCGGCTTGTGACAAACCAGCCATTGGCCGCCGACTGGGAAGCCTCCGTATCCCCTGCTCTCCTCGATGCCGGACTTTTGCAACAGCGGCAGGCTGCCGCCCCCGGCCCCGATAAAGACGAACTTGGCTGTGTTGTAAAACGTCCGGCCGGTCTCCAGATTCTTCACCTTCACACCCCAACCCCCATCGGGTGTTTTCGTGAGATCAACCACGCGGTGTCGTGTTGCGTAGCCGCAGTCTTTCTGTTCCCCCAACCACTCGACCAGCATTTGGGACAGGGTGCCAAAGTTGACGTCTGTGCCACCGTCCACCTTGGTCGCGGCGATTGGTGTATCGTCACGCCCGGCCAACAGCAGCGGCGCCCACTTAAGGATCGTCTCACGGTCCTCCGTGTATTCCATGCTGCTGAAAAAATGGTGTACACTCATCCCCTTGTGTCGCGAGCGCAGGAAATCCACCTGTTCCTGCCCGTACACAAACGAAATGTGAGGCACGCGGTTGACGAATTTCTTCGGATCATCGATCAGGCCGTTGCGGACGGCGTAGCCCCAGAAATACTTCGACTGCTCGAACTGCTCAAAAATCTCGATCGCCTTGGCCACATCAACCTCGCCGTCGTCTCCGCGGTTCGGAGTGTAGCTCAGTTCGCAGATTCCGGCATGGCCGGTGCCGGCGTTGTTCCAGCCGTTGGAACTCTCCTGCGCCAACTCCTCAGTGACCTCGTACAGTTGAACCTTCAAGTCGGGCTGAAGATTCTTCAATACCGCACCGAGCGTGGCGCTCATGACGCCGCTACCGATTAGGACAACGTCCGGATTCTCAATGTGTTGAGCACTGCTCATAAAAGGGCGCAGAGAATGCGAAAAAAAGGATGTGAATCCAAGCGCAACCCAACCCCCAGTGATGGGTTGAATGCCGCTCCATTTTGTGGCTTCATCCCGTTCTCTAGCCTTTTAACGAGACTTTTTTGACATGAAACCGAACTGGATCAAATCAACCCTAACCGTTGCTGCGGCCCTGTCGCTGGCGACGAATCTTTCCGCGCAACGCCACGGCCCGGCCGCCGCCGCCGAGCAGGCCAAGCAACTCGTCCCCCACCCGGAACTCGAGGCCACGTTGTTTGCCTCCGAGCCGATGCTGGTCAACCCGGCCAACATGGACATCGACGCCGAGGGACGCGTGTGGGTGACCGAGGGCGTGAACTACCGCCTCTTCAAGCCGTGGGGCAAGATTCAGCCCGAGGGCGACCGCATCCGCATTCTTGAGGACACCGACGGCGACGGCAAAGCCGATGTCGCAAAGACATTTTATCAGGGCAACGACGTCAACGCCGCGCTTGGCATCTGTGTGCTCGGCACCAAGGTGATCGTTTCCTGCTCGCCCAAGATTCTGGTCTTCACCGACGAGAACGGTGACGACAAGGCCGACGGCCCGCCGCAGGTGGTCTTCAACGGCATCGGCGGCGTGGATCACGATCACGGCGCACACGCGTTTGTGTTCGGCCCGGACGGCAAACTGTATTTCAACATCGGCAACGACGGCCGCCGCCTGAAGACGCCCGACGGTAAAAACTTCATCGTCGACAAGGCCGGCAACGAGATCGACGGCCGCGGCAAGCCGTACCGGCAGGGGCTCGTGTTCCGCTGCAACCTCGACATGAGCGGGGTCGAGACTCTGGGCTTTAACTTTCGCAACAACTACGAGGTCACCGTGGATTCGTTCGGCACGATCTGGCAGTCGGACAATGACGACGATGGCAACAGGGGCGTGCGCATAAACTACGTGATGGAGTTCGGCAACTACGGCTACACCGACGAACTCACCGGGCGCGGCTGGCGCACCAAGCGCACCAATCAGGAAAAGGACGTTCCCTCCCGTCACTGGCACCAAAACGACCCGGGCGTGATCCCGAACCTCATCCAAACCGGACAAGGTTCACCGACCGGCATCGCGATCTACGAGGGCAAACTGCTGCCGTCTGTTTTTCAGGGGCAAATGATGCACTGCGACGCCGGCCCGCGCGTGGTGCGCGCCTACCCGGTCAAGCGTAGCGGCGCCGGCTACACCGGCGAGACGGTCAACATGCTCACCAGCAAGGATCCGTGGTACCGCCCGTCCGACGTCTGCACCGCCCCCGACGGCTCGGTGTTCGTAGCCGACTGGCATGACGGCCACGTGGGCGGCCACCACATGACCGACCACAAAAAGGGCCAGATGACCGGCCGCATCTACCGCCTCACGCCGAAGGGCAAATCCAAGGCGTACAAGATTGCGAAGAACCGCACCGCCAGCTCGATGCTTTCCTCGCCAAACATGTCCGAGCGCTACGTCGCATGGCAGCAACTCCACAAGGTCGGCGCCCAGGCCGAAGGCACTCTGCTTGAGCTTTGGAAAAGTGACGACCAACGCATTCGCGCCCGCGCACTCCATCTGCTCGCCCGCATCAAGGGTGCCGAGAAGAAATACATCAACCTTGCGTTGAAGGACAAAAACCCGGACATCCGCATCACCGGCATTCGCATCGCCCGCGAGCGCGGTCTCGACGTGATTCCGTTCGTGAAAAAGATGGTCAACGACAAGGACGCCGGCGTTCGCCGCGCCTGCGCCATCGCACTGCGCCACAACGAGTCACCGGAAGCCCCCGCCCTTTGGACCAAGCTCGCGCAGCAGCACGACGGCAAAGACCGCTGGTACCTTGAGGCACTTGGCCTCGCGCTCGACAAGCAGCAGGACAAATTCTTCGGCGCCTGGCTTGAGGCCGTCGGCAGCAACTGGGACACCCCGGCCGGCCGCGACATCGTCTGGCGTTCGCGCTCCAGCAAAACCTCCGACCTGCTGGTCAAGATTCTCCTCAACAAGAAAACCAAGGATGAGGAGAAACCGCGCTACATTCGCGCACTGGATTTTCAGTCCGGCCCCGAGAAGGACGCCGCATTGATCAAGCTGATCGGCGCGGGGAGTTAACCTTCTCCCGCCGCCTCGGCGGCGAGCAGCGACTCGATGAACGGCAGGTCATCCGGCGTGGTGGCCTTCGGGTTGGGGCGATCGCACTCGATCAGTTTCACCGCTTGGCCAAGCGCCTCACACGCGGCGGTGTCGTCGGTGATCGCCAGCCCCTCGTCGCGCACCTTGGCCAAGGCGGCCAAAATGACCTCCCGCCGAAACACCTGCGGCGTCTGCACCGCCCACAGGTTTTCGCGATCCACCGTCCCGAGAATCTGCGCCTGGCCATCGCCGCGTTTGAGCGTGTCAGACACGCGCTTGGCCAGTACCGCCGCTCCCATTTCCCGGGCTGCCTCGATCGCTTGGCCAAGCGAGCCAAGCGGCGTGCACGGCCTCGCGCCGTCCTGAATTGCCACCACGGCGGACGCTTCGTCGGTGGCGTTCACGCCGTTCCAGACCGAGTCCTGCCGCTCCGCCCCCCCCTCGACAATGCGCCATGGCTTGGCCGCAGCAATGCGCTTGGCCAAGTTTTCAAAAAGTGAACGGGATTCCCCACGGGTGACGATGACGATCTCTGCCGTCCCGGCAAATCGGTCGAAGCGCCGCCACGTGTGGCCGACCAGTGGCAGGCCGGCAACCTCCATGAACAGCTTGTCACCCTGCCCCATCCGCGAACCGCGACCGGCCGCGACGATGACGATGGACACCCCCGACATGATCCCCGACTACGCGATCAGATCGTGCGCCACGTGACCATGGACATCGGTCAGGCGCATATCGCGGCCGTCAAAAAAGTAGGTCATCTTTTTGTGATCCATCCCGAGCAGATGCAGCATCGTGGCGTGCATGTCGTGGATATCGAGCTTGTTCTCCACCGCCCGGTAGCCGAACTCGTCAGTCGCACCGTAGGTGATGCCGGGCTTGGCCCCGCCGCCGGCCATCCAGATGGTGAAGCCAAACGGGTTGTGATCACGGCCGTTGCTGCCCTGCGCGAACGGCGTGCGGCCAAACTCACCGGACCACACAACGAGCGTGTCCTTGAGCATGCCGCGAGATTTCAAGTCGCGCAGCAGCCCGGCAATCGGCTGGTCGGTTGCGAGGGAGTTGTCGCCGTGATTTTTCTTCAGGCCACCGTGGGCGTCCCAGCGGTCGTTGCCGCTGATCCGCGGGCAGGTCAACTCGATGAAGCGCACGCCCTTCTCCACCAACCGGCGGGCGATGAGACACTGCATGCCGAACGTGCGCGTCGGGTCGTACTTGGAGTCGAGCCCATAAAGTTTACGCGTCGCCTCGGTCTCGCCCTTGACATCGATCAACTCCGGCACGGCCGCCTGCATGCGGTAGGCCATCTCGTAATTTGCGATGGCCGACTCGAGTTCGTCCACCTTCCCCAGCCGATTGAGCACGCCCTGATCGAGTTTGTTCAGCAATCCCAGCTTGGCCTGCTGCACTCCGGACCGGCTTTCGCGCGGGCGAATGTCCGCCAGCGGTTCCTTGCCGGTCTTGAACACCGTTGCCTGATGACTGGCCGGCAGGAAGCCGTTGCCAAAATTGTCCCAGCCGCCGGACGGAATCAGGCCGCCGTTGAGCACGACAAAACCGGGTAAATCAGTCGCCTCGGTGCCCAGCCCGTAGCTCATCCACGCGCCCATGCTCGGGCGGCCCTGCACACCAAAGCCGGTGTGCAGGAAAAAATTCGCACTGTTGTGCTCGGAAAACTTGGAGGTCATCGAGCGCACCACGCACAGCTCATCCGCCATCTCGCCGACGTGCGGGAACAGGTCACTCACATTCAGTCCGGACTGACCGTACTGTTTGAAATTCCACGGCGACTTCAGCGTCTTGCCGATGTTGTCAAACTGCGTCGGGTTGATCTTCGCGGAGAACGGCTTGCCGTTGTCCTTCTCAAGACGCGGCTTGTAGTCGAACGAATCGACCTGCGACACGCCGCCGTCCATGTAGAGAAAAATGACGCTCTTGGCCTTGGCATCGTGATGCGGTTTGCGCGGCGCGAACGGGGACTTGGCCTTACCGTAGGCCGGGTCGGCGAGCAGGCTGCTCAACGCCACCGCGCCAAACCCGGTGGCGCAACGCCCCAGCATCTCGCGCCTGCTCATCGGCCGTGGCATGAAGTTCTGGCATCCTTTACTTTGCAATTTCATTTCGTTTTAAAAATCAGGTCAGTTGACGAACACGAACTCTTTCACGTTGAACAGCGTGTGGCAGAGGTCTGTCAGGGGTTGTTTGAGAGAGTCGTTGCCGGCTTCTTTTTTCTGGGCTTCGATGAAGCCCACCGCCGCCTCGGCCTCCCACGGTTCCGGGTCGCGCCCGAACGCCTGTTGGTAGGCGAGGTTCACCAGTTCACCGGTGGCAGATGTGCCGGAGTTCAAAAGTGCGTCGGCCCAGATCGATGCCTGCGCGTGCACGAACGGATTGTTCAACATGATCAATGGCTGCGCCGGCGAGTTGGACACCACCCGCTTGCCGATAGTCGAGAATGGCGTCGGTTTGTCGAACGCCATTAACATTGGCTCGAGGTGATTGCGCCGCACCTCAACGTAAATGCTCCGGCGTCCGTCGCCATCCATCGGGCCGCTGCCGCCGGGGCTGCGGTTGTTCCGCATGAACGGCGTGATGTGCACCATCGGCCCCTTGCCGAACTGCCGCTTGTCGATGCGGCCGGACACGGCGAGCAATCGATCGCGGATCACCTCACCCTGCAGCCGACGGATCGGCATGCGATGCAGCAGGTAGTTGTTCGGATCAACCTTCGCGCTGGCCATGTTTGGCTTGCTCGATTGCCGGTACGTACTGGAGAGGACCACCTGTCGAATCATGTTCTTCAACGACCAGTCGCGGTCCATGAGTTGTGAGGCGAGAAAATCGAGCAGATCCGGAT
Source organism: Verrucomicrobiales bacterium (assembly GCA_028817635.1). Taxonomy (GTDB): domain Bacteria; phylum Verrucomicrobiota; class Verrucomicrobiia; order Limisphaerales; family UBA1096; genus UBA1096. The sequence goes on from JAPPPH010000266.1 coordinate 8,920, forward strand.
GCGTGGGCGCCTTGCCGGTGGCGCCGAGGTTGTCGACCGTCTCGACGATGCCGCGCCCAAACAGATGATGCCAGACACGGTTCACCACCACGCGGGAGACGAACGGGTTGGCAGGGTCGACCATGCGCCTGGCCAGGGCCATCCGGCCACTCCCACGGGCGGGCGCCTCACGCTTGGCCAAGGCCTCCAGAAACGATCGCGGCACCAGCTTTGTCTCCGGTGCCTTGTGATTGCCGCGCACCAAAATCGGTTCATCCTCGCCGCTGCCATCGAGCAGCGTCAGCGCCCACGAGGCGCCCGGGATGGTCTTTTCAAATTCCGATCGCTGCTTTTGGTACGCCGCAAAATCGGCCGCCGCTTGGCCAAGGTCGGCCGGGCGTTCCAACAAATTGTCATGGCGAATCACCCAATTGAGCAACTGCGCCGTTTCGCGACCGGCCTTTCCGTCCGCCTGATCGCTTGCAGCGGAGACAAACACGCCAGCCAAGCCCTTGGCCAAGCCGGTGTCGCTCTCCAACAGCTTGGCCAAGCGCGAGTTCACCGGGCGGATCACCGGCGGTTCGCTCCCGCCAAACTGCACCCGCTCGAGCGCGAAGTCGCCGCGCGGCGTGAACTCCACATGCACGCGGAAGCCGATGTAGTCGCGCACGCGATGCCCGTGCCACTTCCACTCGTCACCCTTGCTGTCGAGTTTTTGGCGGACGATCCCGTGTAGCGGCCCGGCGACCTGCCGGTGCGAGTTCACCGCCATGAACACGTCTGCCTTGCCCTTGTAGCGGTACCAAAGCATGTCGCCGTTGACGCCAAACGTGCGCGTGCGGATCAGCCCGGAAAAACGGGTGCTCAATTCGTCGTTTCGCGCCGCCCCGTTTTCGTTAAACTCCTTGATTGTCCGGTTCGGGTCGTTTCCAAAAACAGGTGAGCCGGCTTTCATCGGCCCGGCGCCGAACTGTTTGCCGCCGGGGAACCACTCGTCGCTCCCCTGCTCACGGCGATAGTCCGCGACCATGTCCTCGGCGCGCCAGTCGCGTTCGCTTTTGACGTAGTTGCGTTCGCCCTCCTCGACCGTCTCGATGATCTTAACCGACTTGACCTGTGCAGTGGTGTCTGCCTCGAGTTTGCGCATCGCGGCCAGCGCATCGCCGCGCGATTGGCCAAGCGCCACCTTGACGATGCCGTGGAGCGGATCGGCCACGCTGCCCCGTGCCTTGTCGAGGTAGGCCACCCATGCCGCGAGTTTGTCGGCGCTCAGCTTGGCCGCCTCGGCCTTGGCCTTCACCGTGGGATGCGAGGCGATGTAGTCGGCCGGCTTGGGTGCGCCCTCGCCGGTGGGGATTTCGTTCAAAATTTTCGCGGCCACCGGGAGATAGTCACCAATGCGGCTCACGCGGGTTTTCACCGTGGCGGCGTACTCGGCCACTAGCTTGGTCTCATTTTCCGCCCGGAGCTTGGCCAGTTTTTTGTGGGCACTGTCCTGCGCGACCGGGTCGGCGACATCTTTCAAATGATAACCGGAACTCTGCAGATACCCGGCGAAGGCGTAGTAGTCCGCAGTTGAGATGGCGTCGAATTTGTGATCGTGGCAGCGCGCGCAGCCCATCGTCAGGCCGAGGAATGCCTTGGAGTAAACATCGATCTGGTTGTGTACGCGGTTGCACTCGTCGCCGCGGATGTCCACCGGCGAATGGGTCGCCTCGCCGAGATGCCAAAAGCCCGCCCCCTTTGCCGATTCATTCTCGCGAGTGGCAGGGTCGAGGCGCGGCTGTTTGACCATGTCCCCGGCGACGTGTTCCACGACAAAGTCGTTGTACGGCACGTCGGCGTTGAGTGCGCGGACGACGTAATTGCGGTAGCGATAGGCCTGTGGGATGGGGTAATCCGCCTCGTGCCCGCGCGTCTCGGCAAACCGCACGAGGTCGAGCCAGTGCTGGCCCCAGCGTTCGCCAAAATGCGGCGATGCCAACAGCCGCTCGACGAGGTTCTCGTAAGCGACCGGCGATGTGTCGGAAACGAACGCCTCGACTTCCGCCGGCGTGGGCGGCAGTCCGGTGAGGTCAAAGTACAGTCGGCGGATCATCGTCTGGCGCGAGGCCGGTCCACTGGGGGAAAGCTTGGCCTTTTGCAAACGGGCGAGGACAAATTGATCGATCGAGGTCCGGGGCCAGCCGGCGTCTGCATCGAGTGCTGGAGGCTGGATGCCCTGCCTCACCGGCTGCCATGCCCAGTGCTCGGCCATACGCTTGGCGATGTCAAACTCGTCCTTGTCGGTGATCTCGGCGGATTTGCCGTCGCGGGGGTCCGGTGCGCCCATTTTGATCCATTCGGTCAATTTCGCGATTGCGTCATCCGGCAGTTTATTTTTGGGCGGCATCTGCAGGTCTTCATTCTCGTAGGAGACCACCTTAAGCAGCAGGCTGGCCTTGGGGTCGCCGGGGACGATCGTCGGGCCGGCGTCGCCGCCCTTGAGCAGCCCCTCACGGGTGTCGAGTAACAGTTCGCCCTTGGCCTTGCCGGCCTCTTCGCTGTGGCATTTGTAGCAGTTTTGAACCAAAACCGGCCGAATATGGTTCTCGAAGAACTCGATTCCCCCGGCCTCAGCCGCCGCCAAACCGCTTGGCCAAGCGGCCATTCCCAGGCCAATTGCTGCTGTGCCCTGCAATAATCGTTGAAAAAAGCTCATGAACGAAGCCCCGAAGACTACAAAAACAGGCCATAAATTCAAGCCAACGCAACCCGGGAACCTGTTCCGGGCCAAGCGCTTGGCCAAGTGTCAAAACGCAAAATACCCCCAATAAACGCTTGCAATCGACTTGCTGGCCACTATGGTTTCCGCCCTTTTGTTGAGAGCCAAAATGATACTCAACCCCGATCAACTGACGATACTGGCCCAAGCCGCACCTCAGACCGCACCCCAGAATGCCCCCGGAATCGGCGGCATGCTGTTCCCGATGGTGCTGATGATGGTCATCTTTTATTTCCTCCTCATCCGCCCCCAAACCAAGCGGGAAAAGGAACGTAAAAAGATGGTGGAAGCGATCAAGAGCGGCGATTCTGTCGTGACCCGGGGAGGCATCGTGGGATCCGTCCAGTCGGTAAAATCTGACACGATTACCCTGCGCTCGCTCGAAAGCAAATTTGAGGTCTACAAGGACGCGGTCGAACGTGTCATCACCGACCGAGCTGATTTAAAAGAAAACAAGTAATTAAGCACAGTGAAACGAAATAATTTAAACCGGTTTCTATTTTTGCTTCTGGTACTCGGCTGGGCGGTATACGAGATGATCCCGCTTCAGGACAGGAAC
>JAPPPH010000065.1 GCA_028817635.1 Verrucomicrobiales bacterium
CAAACTGAACCGATGCGGTCTGCTCACCCTTGGCGCTATCGGTGTAGGTCAGGGCGAACTCATACTTGGATGCGGTCTGCAATGCATCCACCCCGGTCGCCGTGACGGTGATGATGTTTTCCTCCCGCTCAATCGAGCGCTCCAGCGCCTCGCCGTTCAACGACAGCGAAATCGTGTCGTCCCCGATCGTGGAGTCACCGGCGTTAATCGTGACGGACAGCGGCGTGTCCGCCTTGGCGTATTCATCGCCGGGGGTCCAGCTCTCAATGAATGACGGCACCGGCGGCAGTTCCTTGGGAATACCGGCGGCAGCCGCACCACCCAGCGCCATCAACTGCCCATCGTTCAGGGCCTCGAAACGAATCTGGATGCTATTGACAAAAATCTCCTCGGACTCGTTGTTGTCGTCATTGAAAAAGGTGACCATGTTTTCCCCCAGCGTATCGAGCGACCAACGGCCATCGAGACTCCCGTCCGGTGCGGCCACGTCGCCCACTTTTTTTCCATCAATGTAAATCCGGCCCCATAGCTCCTCCATGTTCACGACGATCGCGACACGGTGCCATGTTCCCGGGGTCAACGTCCCGAATTCCAAACCGGAGGTGCCAATCCCGTTTTGGGTGCCGATGTAGATTTCGGCATCGGCCGCTCCGGCCACCCACTCGTCCGTGACGATCTCGATGAGGGATTGTTTTTTGCCTGCTGCGGTGGCGGGGATCAGGATGTCCATGATACCGGTCCAAATGTTGATGGTATCCCCTCCGCCGTTGCTGTCGCTTGGCAGCTCAGTGACAAGGCCCTGATCGGGGTCTAATTTTTGAATCCTCACCACGTTGGCGATCTCGTCGTTGATGGCAGGCAGGCCAAGCGCCTCGGTGGTGCCAAACTCCACGAGATCCGCCATGGTATCCTCGTCCATGTATTCGAGATCCTCGCCAGCCGTGGCGGAGAGATCAGCATCGTCAAAGTTCCAAAGTCCCACGAAATCGCTCTGGGCGCGCGCGCCCGATGTACCAAAATCGAGGAACAACAGGGAGAAGATGAATAGAATCAATCTTGAATGGGTTTTCATTACAGTTCTAGGGTTTATGGGTTGTCTTTGTTATTCGTGTAGACAGCCTTCCACCGTAAGATGGTTCGCTCCGATGACGAGACTCTTTTCCCCTGCAATTTGGCCACTAAACCTTGCATTTTTGGTACTCCGCGAGCTGCTTGGCCAGTGTCCAAGCAAGTGACTCCCGCTTGGCCAAGCGAGAATAGATCCTCTAAAACCTCAGCCAAGCGGGTAGAAATGGGACGATCGTCATGGCCAGTATTGGCCAAAAAAACGGGACTTGCGGCCAAGCGTTCTCTCGGCATTATTTTCTCACCTATCCTCGGACAGCACATGACCGATTCCAACCATCGCAACGGCAACGCGGCCTTGAACAGAAAAATGCCGGTGGTCGGCATTCGGGTGCCTTCGTGGGCGTCGTTCACCCGTCCCATCTTCCGGGGCATAGTCGATTTCATCCGCAACAACGAGCAGTGGCAAATTCAGACTCTCGTCGATTCCACCAACGAGATGGCACCGGTTGTGATCGATGAACACTGGGACGGCGACGGGCTTATCCTGTTTCGCTATTCACCGGAGGAGGCTGAGAATTTCAGGCAGCGCAACATCCCCGTCGTCAACCTCAGCGCCGAGTGTGCCGACAAGGGGTTTCCGAGCGTCCTTCCGGACAACCCCGAGATCGGCAGACAGGCCGCGCAGCACCTGCTGACGCTTGGCCTGAAACACTTTTCCTACTGGGGCGACCCCTCGCGAATCTACTCGCAGCAACGAGGGAAAGCCTTTAGCCAAGCGATCCACGATGCCGGCTTTGAATGCATCGATGTGCAGTTCGAGCCGGATCATTTTCCGTGGGAGGGACGTTGGGTGAAAATGCACGAGCAAATCGTCGACGAACTCAACCGTCTCCCCAAACCGATCAGCATCTTTGCCAAGGACGATATGCTCGCCAGCAACATCATTCGCATTTGCAATGAACTCGGCATCCTTGTGCCGGAGGAAATCGCCGTGATGGGAACGAACGCTGACGAGGTCTTCTGCCAAATATCGACCCCGCCCCTCTCCAGCGTGGCCTATCCCGGGGAGCGCGTGGGCTTCGAAGCCGCCAAGCTGCTCTCCGGCATGATGAAAGGCAAATCGGTCGCGGGGGATCATCTCGAGACCATCCCCATCCGCGAGATCGTGGCACGCGAGTCGACCAACACGCTCGCCGTGAACGATCCGGTGATCACTCAAGCGGTGCAGTACATCCGATCCGTCGCAC
>JAPPPH010000512.1 GCA_028817635.1 Verrucomicrobiales bacterium
AACCCAAGGTAGAATCCTCCGGATAAACCTTGGGCTGCAAAATGAAATCCCTTTAGGCTTCTCTGCGGCCCTCTGCGCCTCAGCGACCTCTGCGTTTAATCAACGAATATTACTCCACGAACTCCAGATCGGGGAGTGACGGCACGACGCCCATCTCGTGGCCGCGCCGGAGGAATCGCCGGATCGACTCCCGGCCGGCGTCGCCGTAGTCGAGCGTCCAGTCGTTCACGTACATGCCCACAAACTTATCCGCGAGGTCGATGCCCATGTCGCGCGCGTACCGCAGCGAGTGCTCCACCGCCTCAGCCCGGTTGTCGAGGCTGAACCGGATGCTCCGCTCGAGCACGTCTGAGACAACCTTGCGCTCGCCGGCCTCAATGCGCTTGTGGATGACGTTCCCGCCGAGGGGCAGCGGCAGCCCGTCGTTCTCGCGCCCCCACCACACGCCGAGATCCTCGCAGCAGACAAGCCCTTCGTTTTCGAACGTCAACTGCCCCTCGTGGATGATCAGCCCCACATCGGCCCGGCCCTCGTTCACGGTATTGAAAATCTCGTCGAACGGCACGACGGTGTAGTTGAGTTGCTCGCCCTTTTTGCCGAGCCAAAGTTGCAGCGCGAGGAACGCGCTCGTCATCGTGCCCGGCACGGCGATCCGCAGCGAGGCGATCGCCTCCCTCGAGAACGCCTCGCGCGCCACCAGCATCGGGCCGTAGCCGTCGCCCATGCTCGCGCCGCTGGGCAGCAGGGCGTACAGGTCGCACACGTGCGCGTAGGCGTGGATGCTGATCGCCGAGATGTCCAGTTCGCCGCGGCTAGCCCGCTCGTTCAGCGTCTGGATATCCTGCAGGATGTGCTCAAAATCGTAGCCGCCATCGTCGATCAGGCCCTTGGCCAGGCCGTAAAACATGAACGCATCGTCCGGGTCGGGCGAGTGGCCCAGTGTGAGTTTAGTTTTTTCCACGCCGGGGACGGTAGGCGCAGGGGCACGATTTGTCACGCTGCGCTTGGCCGGTCGGCCCACCGTTTGCATGGAAACAATCCTTTAAATAAAACATTATCACGGGTACTTTTACCGCCCCACAGCCATGGCCGCCGAAGTTTTCATCAGTTATGCGTCACAGAACCGCGACCGCATCCTCGACCTCGTCGAGCGCCTGCGCGGGGCCGGTGTCTCCGTGTGGATCGACCAGATGGGCATCGAGGGCGCCGCCATGTGGAGCCAGCAGATTGTTGCCGCCATCCGCGACTGCAAGGTGCTCATCCTCGCCATCTCCAAAAACTCCGCCTCATCGGAGAACGTCGTCAAGGAACTGGCCCTTGCCTCCGAGGGGCGCAAGCGAATCCTGCCTGTGTTCATTGAGGAGGCCGATATTCCCGAGACCATGGCCTATCAGCTCGCCGGCATCCAGCGCGTCGAGTTTTTCGAGGGCAACGAGGAGGCCGGCCTCAAAGCGGTCATCCGCGCCCTCGCCACGCTGGACGTCGACGTCTGCAGCGATGCCTCCGCTGCCGCCGGTGCAGAGGCCGGTCAGGCCGTTCGCCGCCATCACCACAACAAATCAGAGGCCAAGCGCGAGATCTCCATTTGGCTCAAGGTCGCTGCCGGTGTTGTTGCTCTCGCCGTGCTGAGTCTCGCCGCGGCGATTTTCATGGACAGCAGCACGGCACCCGCGCCTGGACCGGTCGCGCTTGGCCAAGCGCAAACCAACACGGCCGAACAACCCCAGCCCTTGGCCAAGCCGGTGACGCTGGACACGAACCGGGTGGTCGTCCTGCCGTTCAAGGTGATCGGCAACGCCAACGAGACTGCCGACATGGGCTATGGCCTCGTCTCCACGCTCACCAGTAAACTACAGCCGCTGCAGAACCTCGTCGTCATCGCCAAGGAATCCGCGCGCAAATTTAAGGATAGCGAACAGTCGCCACGGGAGATTGGCCAGGCGCTGGGCTCGGGCACCATCGTGACCGGCGAAATCCAGACCGGTGGCGGGAATATTCAGGTCAACATCCAGCTCATCAACGCCAACACCGAGGCGCTTGGCTGGGGCAGCACGTTCACGAAATCGCAGGATGAATTCCTCGACATGCAAAACGAGATCGCGACGAAGCTCGCGAGCGAACTCAAGGGCGGCCTAGATGCCGCTGAGGCGCAGCAGCTTGCACAAAAGGCGACCGACAACGCCGAGGCGCAAGCCGAGTATGAATCCGGCCGCCGCGAGTGGAACCCCAGAAATAAGGAGGGGTTTGAGAACGCCATCCAGCATTTTGAGCGTGCCATCGAACTGGACCCCGACT
>JAPPPH010000023.1 GCA_028817635.1 Verrucomicrobiales bacterium
ATGCAGGCCGGCGCTGTGACGTTGGTCGTGGTCGCCGTGGGTTGCGGGCAGTCGTCCAGCCCGGGAGATTCCAATGCTGCTGCGAAGATCGAGTCGTTGGAGAAGGAAAACGCACGGCTCGAGGCCAGCCTAAAGGAGGCGAATAAACGCGTCGATGAATGGAAGTCGATTGCGAGTGATGGCGGCTCGCCCACGGTGCAAACCACCGGGCCGTCGGTGGACGCGCTGCTGGACGAGTTGAGGAATGTCAAGATGACCTCTGCCAACAAGTACGCGGTGCAGCGCCGGATCAATTATTTGCTCGAGAGCCTCAAGGAACAAGGCGATGCCTCCGTGCCAGCCATCCGTGCGTTTCTCAAGGACATGGAAGAGGTGGAGTTTGCCGTCCAGCGTACCGAGGAGGAAGAGGAAGGCCGCAACCGTGGGCGCGGTGGCCGGGGCGGCGACTGGATGGAGCGGATGCGCAGTCGGACACGCGGCACGTCGCTGAATTTTGAACAGCCGCCCTCGCTGCGCATTGGCCTGATCGATGTTCTCAAGGAGATTGGCAGCGACGATGCCAAGGCGGCATTGCGTGAGGTGCTCACTACGACAGCCCGTGGGTTTGAGGTGGCTTACGTGGCCAAGACGGTTCGCGAGATGATGGGGGACGATGCCTACCGCAAGGATGCCCTCGCCGCCGCGCACGACCTGTTGTCCAACCCGGTCGAGATTCCTGAACCAAACAGCTTTGACCGCAACTCGAAGCGGTTCCTTTTCAGCGTGCTCGAGATGTATGATGACCAGACGTTTGTGCAGAATGCACAGGGGATGTTGATCACCGACGATGGCAAGATCGACGATACAGTTTTGGATTACCTTGATGACGTTGGCAAGGAGCAGGCGATGAACTCCATCTATCAGGCGTTCAGCGGTGGCGATGTGACCGACCGCGGCGATCTCGCCGACCTCGCGCGGGCCGGCCTGAAGTACACCGGGAGCAACCCGCAGGCGAACCAGATGTTCAAGGACATCATGACCGGTGACGACTACGACATGCAGGTGAAGTGGTCCGCGTTGCGCGAGATGGACGATGCGGAGGACAACACCACGCTGCAGGCGCGGTTGCAGTTGATGCAAAATCTCCCGGAGTCCGGTGATGAAAATCAAAACAAGATTGTGCAGATGTACAGCCGCCAGCTTGAGGCCAAGATCAACGGCGAGGAATACGACATGCGCGGCGAGATGCGCGAGGTAATGCAGGATGTCATGCGGAGCGAGTTTCGGAACCGCTTAGGCGAACGCGAGCGCAGCAGCCGAGGCCGTGGCGGTGATCGTGGCGGCGACCGGGGCAACCAGCCCACGGTAGTTCCCGCCCCGTAACCAAACGAAAACCGACTTTAAAAGCGCCGGTTCGCCGGCGTTTTTTTGTGCCATGAACAGGTTGCTTTCACCCTGAAATAGGGCAACCTTCCCCCTGTTTTGCTGTAACTCCTGCCGTCGGCCGGTGGTAATGAGAAAACAGGCTGGTATGATTTCGGACACAAAAACAACGGTGATGCTGTTGGTGGTGGCGTTGGCGATCGGTTGCGGCCAGTCGTCTGTGGATTCCACCGCCGTCGACCACGCTGCCGAAGTGGCTGATCTCGACCGGCAGGTCAGCGAGTTGAATCGTCGTCTCGACGAGTCGAGATTGCGGGTTCGCGAACTGTCGATCGAGTTGGGCGCTGACGCCGGTCCGGCAGTAGTGGGGGGCTACCGATCTGCCCCGGAGATCATCGAGGAGTTGATGGAACTCAAGATCACCTCGACCAACCGAAACCAGGCGCGCCGCCGGTTGGGATTTCTCCTGGAGAGCCTTGCCGAGCAGGGTGAAGCAGCCGTGCCGCACATCGCTGAGTTCCTTGACAAGATGGAGGATGTCGACTTTGAGACGCCACGGTCTGAAAAGGACATGTCCCGAGAGATGGATCACTGGCGCACGCGCATGGTGCACATGCCGCTGGATTTCGAAACACCCCCCTCGCTGCGAATTAGCCTGATCGACATCCTTGCGGAGATTGGCAACGAGGAGGCCGAGGCTGCCATCGCCAACGTACTCAGGACGACCGGGCGCGGATTTGAGGTGGCTTACAGTGCCAAGAAACTTCGCACCCTGCTGGGTGGTGAGGCGTATCGTGACGACGCCCTCGGCGCCGCGCACGAACTGCTGGCTGACCCGATCGCATTTGAGGGAGGCAACAAGTACGACGCGGCCTCAAGGCAGTACCTCTTCATGGTACTTGAGATGTATCAGGACAAATCCTTTATCGAGA
>JAPPPH010000420.1:0-9056 GCA_028817635.1 Verrucomicrobiales bacterium
GGCCGCAACATTTCGCCGACCTCCTCGAGTTGTCGTGAATCGTCACCCACCAGCCGCAGGTGGTGCCGTGACTTGTGGTCGTTGCGTTTTTCCATGCCGGTGTCCATCCCGGAATAATAGACTCGCACGCCGGGAATCTCCGGTATCAAATTGTACAGCCGATCCGGTATTTCCTCGCGGGGGATGTTTGGTGGCCCGGCCGCAGTGTGATTAACATCGAGCTCACCGTAGGAGCGTTTATCAAATTCCACCCTGTAGCTCCGGATGCCGAACTCGACCTTGTTGGTCTCCACGATGTTTTCCAGCGTCTTGAAGTAGGCGTTTTTGTCTTCGATCGTGAAGTGATCCGGGAAGCGCAGCCTCATGCGGAATTCGTCCGGGTCATCCTGGTGGTAGCCGGCAAACTCCACCTTTTGAAAACCGTAAAAGTACGTTCCGGAGAGCAGGATAATCAGGATGAACGCTAGGTCTAGTCGCCGCCTCAGGTAATACTCCAGCGCCTTGTTGTAGCCGCGGTTGAGTTTTTCAAACGTCCAGTTGTATATGAAGGCAAGAACTCCCTTGATTCGGTCCCGTCGCCGTCGTTCGGTTTCGCCGTTCCCATTTTTTTCTGAGTCCACCGTCATGTAGACGGATAGCGGAATAAAAATGATCGCCATGCCAAGCGATGCCAGCAGTGCCGAGACCACAGGTAGCGCCAATTGGTACAGCATGAAGCGCATCTCGCCCCCGACAAGCACCGATGGCAGAAAGACGATGATCGTGGTGAGCGTGGCCGTGGTGACCGCCAATCCGATCTCGCCCACGCCCCGAAGGCAGGCATCCCAGCGGGATAGCCCTGATTGGTAATGCCGATGAATATTCTCCGCCACCACCACCGAGTTGTCCACCAGCAGGCCGACACAGATCACCAACCCGAGGATTGAGGTCATATTCAGCGTGTCCCCGGCAAAGAACATCGCGGTCATGGCGATGAATAGGCAGAGCGGAATGGCCAACGCGATGATCACCGTTAACCGGAATTGCCGCAGGAAAAAATAAAGTACCACCGCTGCGAGGCATGCACCCATAAGTCCATTTTTGAATAAGTTATAAAGGTGGCTCTTAATGACTTTTCCATAATTTGAGTATATTGAAATTTCGTAAGGAGCTAACGCGGGTTCATTGAGAATCTCCTCCACTGCAGCGGCTATAGCGTTGCATACCTCCACAGTGTTGGCCTCGCTTTCCTTGTATACAGAAATCTGCGCGGACTGCATCTGGTTCCATCGCTCAATATCATGATGCTCGTTGTCCACCTCATACTTTATGGTGGCCACGTCTCGCAGCGTGACCGTGTCGTTCAGCGGGATGTTCGCCAGGTCATTCATCGAGTGGAAGGTGCTGGTGGACTTGAGGAGGTACTTTTTGCCCCCGTCGATCACCGTGCCGCTGGAGAGTGTGAAGTTGTCACCGCGCAACCGTCGCGAGAGATTGCTGATGCTCAGGCCGTAGGCATCGGCGCGATCTTTGTCCACCTCGATCTGGATTTCCTTCCGGCGAATCCGAAAGCTGACATCCGCCACGCCGTCAATTCTCTGGATGGGTCGGATGAGGTGTTTCTCCACATCGTTGTAAAGGTTCGTGGCGTCGTTGTACCTGATGGACATGCGGCAGGCTGTTGTACTGGTTCCACCGTATTTGTAGATGCGGTAATCGTCCACACCCTCGGGGAAGCGCAGCGAGGCTCGCTCCATCCGGTCGCGCACCTCGCGGTAGGCGACGTCCATGTCCGTACCGCGCTTGAAGCGCAGGCTGACCTCGGCGGATGACTGGTGAGCACGCGTGTCCATCGACGAAATACCCCGTACAGTGCTCAGTTCCTCCTCCATCGGGAGGCCGATTTTCTCCATAGCCTCCTGCGCCACGCCGGAGTCCCATCCGGTGCGGATTCGCATGTAATGCCCCTCCTGACCTCGGGGATATTTTTCCAACGGCAACCGGCCAACCGCGATCAACCCGACGGCGAGGATCGTCAGGAAGAACACAAACACCGTGACCTTGCGGCTGAGGGACAGTCGCGTGATTTCGGTGGCAATTTTGTTCGTTTGCATCGCTTGCGGCCTTGGCCAAGCGCTTGGCCAAGCGGACGGTTTTTCGACAGTACTTTTGCGGGGCGATTTTCGTTACAGCAGGCTGGAAAAACAACACCCGCTTGGCCTGAAGCCGTTACTCCTCAACAGGCTTGAAATAGCGTTCGCCGACCAATCCAAACAGGTAGTAAATCGTTGGGATAACGAGCAGCGTCAGCACGGTAGACGTGAGCAGTCCGCAGATCACGGCCACGGCCATCGGCGTGCGGATCTCGGCGCCGTCGCCCAGGCCAAGCGCCATTGGCAGCAGGCCAAGCACGGTGGTGGCGGTGGTCATCAAAATCGGGCGCAGCCGGACGCAACCAGCCTGTACGATGGCTTCCTTCAGGGCCATCCCTCGGCTGCGCAGGGTGTTGGTGTAGTCGACCAATACGATGGCGTTGTTCACCACAATACCGGCTAGCATGATCATCCCGAGAAACACGACCACGGAGACGTTGATGCCAAAAAACTTCAGGCCAAGCACCGTGCCGACGAATGCCATTGGGATAGTGAACATGATGATGAATGGCTGGATGAGCGACTCGAACTGTGACGCCATGATCACGTAGACGAGGAACAGGCTCAGGCCAAGCGCGAGGTAGAGGCTGGTGCGGCTGCGTTGCCACTCCTTGTTTTGGCCGGTGATGAGAAATTCCATATAGCCCGGCAAATCCAGTGCGTTTTTAAGCACTGTCTCGGCTGTTTCCACCGCCGTGCCAAGCGATCCGCTGCCGATGTTGGCCTGCACGAGAGCCACACGATTGCCGTCGATGCGGCGAATCTCGCTCGGCCCCTCGCCCACTGTCAGCTCTGCGATGGAGTTGAGCGGGATCGGCGTCTCGTCACCTGGATTGACCGTGAGTTGGCCAACGTCCGCAACCTGTTCGCGATCCTCCTCGGCCAGGCGCACCACGATCGGTACGCGACGGTCGCGGCGGTTGAGCCGGGTGGCCTCGGAGCCCTTAACCATGTCGCGCACCTGCTCGGCGATGGAGTTGATGTTGAGGCCGTGCCGGATGATCTGCTGGCGGTCGTAGGTGATCTGCACTTCCGGTGCGCCGCTGCGCAACGTCGGTTCGACGTCCGCCAGCTCAGCCTCCTTGGAGAGCAGCGCCGTGGCCCGGTCGGAGTATTCCTTTAACTCCGGCAACTCTTCGCCGTTGATCTGGATAACCACCGGTTTTTTCGAGCTAAACAAAACAGGGCGCGTGACGCGGGTGGTGATGTCCGGGACGTCATCAAACATCTCCCGCAACAGCGCGATGACCTCCTCCTCGGTCTCATGTGGGTTGCTCGTCTTTTTCAACAACAGCTTGAACCGGGCGGAGTGTTCACCTTCGTCGGAGCGTTTCATGTTGCTGGTGTCGAAGCCGTACATCACCAGCAGAGTTTCAATCTTGCTGTCCTCGTCTTTTTTGGAATCGAGAATCCTTTGTTCCACATCGCCAAGCAATTTTACCGTTTCGTCCAGAGGTGTGCCAACGGGGAGGGACACTTCGAACGTGAATTCGCTCTGATGCACCTCGGGGAGCAGTTCGGTTTCAAGCGAGCGCCCCACGGAGTACGTGACCCAAAAACAGGCCGCCGCGAGTGCGATCATCGCCACCGGGCTATCCAACGCCCAACGAATCAGCGAGCGATAAAATCCTTTGCCTGTGCCGTCGGTTGAATCGCCCTTCGGTTCGCCGAACACCTTGGTAAGCAAGGCCCCAAATACGGAGCCGATTTTCATGATGGCACGATAGGCGGTCAGGCCCACAAACGACACCGCACGTATTGCCCAGACCAAGGACAGGCCGATCAATTCCAACAGGAACGAAATGGCCAAGCGCAAGGCGAAGTAGGGTGACGTGGCAAGGAAGACTCTCCGGTTGCGTTGGTGGCTCTCGCCAAACGCCCGGAACGACCCCCAGAGCTTGGCCAAGGTCTGCCCCTCGTGGTCCGCTTGGCCAAAGCGGTTTTCGTTTTTCGAGCCGGGAACGACCGAGCAGATCAGGGTCAGCAGCCCCGCCGGCGCCCAACTAACCAGCACCAACAGCCAACTGATTCCAAACAACGCAAACGTTTCCGGATTAAAATCCCCGCCCAGCGCGGCCGCCGCCACCACAAAAGCGATCATCGCCACGACCGGCGGCGCGGCCGCTGCGAGCAGCCACCAGGCTGTCCGGCCAAGGTCGTGCAGGCGCTTGGCCAAGGCGATTATGCCGGGGATAAAACAAACCAATTGCCAGAAACTAAACACCGACATCGCCACGGCGCCGTAAACGATTTCTTCCTCAAACTTGGGATCGTCCATGGCACCCACCATCCACCAAGTGTAACTGAGAACCACAACCAGCATGGCACCCAGCAACGCGGCGGCTGGGAGTACAAAGCGCAGCCAGTACGAGCTCAGGCTCATCCGCCCGTTGATGGTGCCAAAAAAGTGGGAGACCATGCCTGCGTCCGACTTCAATTGAAACCCGGTGCGGCTGGCCAACATTGGGATGAATAACACCGCAACGATCAGCGAGGCGATCAATGAGGTGACCACCGTCAGGCCAAGGTCACTGAAAACCTGTCCGGCAAGACCCTCCACGAACACCATCGGAAAAAACACGCAGATCGAAGTCAGTGTCGATGCGATCACTGCACCGCGCACTTCCTTAGTGCCACGGATGGCAGCGTTGCGGATGGAGTCGCCCTCCTCGCGGCAACGATAGATCGACTCGAGCACCACGATGGAGGAGTCCACCAGCATGCCGATACCCATGGCCAAGCCGCCAAGCGACATGATGTTGAGTGTCACGTTAAGGATGTTCAGCGGCGCGAACGTGATGAAAATCGAGATCGGGATGCTCAGCGCGATGATGGCGGTCGTCCTCAGGTCGCGCAGAAAAATCAGCAGCACCAGGATGGCCAGCATGCCCCCCCAAAAGGCCGTGCTTTTCACCTCGGAAATACTGCTGTCGATAAAGATGGATCGATCCGCCACCACCCGGAGATAGGCATCCTCCTCAGCGCGGAGTTTGCCAGCGAGCGTGGACCGGCTGGAGCCGGAGGTCTCTCCGATGAGTCGGGTGACCTGCTCGGCCACGTTGATCATGTTGGCGTCGGCTTCCTTGTAAATGTCAATTTGGACACTCTCGTTGCCGTCGGTCTTGGTCATCATCTCACGGTCACGCTGACCGTGGACAACCTGCCCGAGGTCTTTCACGCGAATCTCGCGGCCTTCCCGGCGAAAGACGATGGTGTCCGCGATTTCCTCAAGGCTTTGGTATTCGTTGATGGTGCGGATCATGTACTCGGCGCCACCCTCCTGAATTCGTCCACCGGCGGCGTTGATGTTTTCCGCACGAAGACGGCTGATCACCTGACCAATTGACAGGCTAACCCGTTGCAGTTTGGCCTCATCGATTAAAACATGGATCTCCTCCTCCAATCCTCCCCGCACCCTTGCAGCGGCCACGCCTTTGATCGGTTCGATCTGCCGTTTGACCTGCAGCTCAGCGATCCGGCGCAACCGGCGCAGTCCTTCATCCCCCTTGTACTTGATGCTCCGGCTGGAGCCGGAAAGGCTTAGCTCCATCACCGGATCGAGAGACGGGTCGTAGTGCAGCAGCAACGGCTTCTCCGCCTCGCGCGGCAGCCGGACGAGATCGAGTTTCTCGAGTGTGTTTTGGATCGCGTCCACCATCGACGTACCCCAGACAAACTCGAGGATGACGTCACTCACCCCCGCACGGCTGATGCTGCTGATCTCGTTGAGGCCGCCGACCACGCCGAGCGCCTCCTCGATGCGGCGGCTGATGTCGTTCTCCACCTCCTCCGGCGCGGCACCGGGATATTCGGTTCGAACGGTCAGGGTCGGGTAGCTCATCTCTGGCATGAGCGTGACCGGGAGTTGTCTCAGTGAAAAATAGCCAAATACGATCGCCGCCAGAAACACCATCAACACCGCGACCGGTCGGTCGGTGGTGAAGTTGGGGTTGCGATGGGGAGACTCCATTCCGTGACGGAAGTCGGGAGGTTACTTGATAGCGTTCGTGCTGGCGGCCGTGTTGGTGCTGACGGTTGCCGGCACGGCGTTGGTTTCGCCCGGCAACGGATCGCCCAGTTCACGAATCAACGAATTTTCCTTCAGGCCAGACTGGCCCGCGACCACGATCTTGTCGCCCACGTTGAACCCATCGGTGGGTTCGATGTGCACCTTGTCGGCGTTGAGTGGTAAAACCAAATGACGCTTCACGCTCTTTACGTTGTTCGTGCTGTTGACGTGCAGCTTGAAGGCGTAGGTCTGGTCATTGTCGTAGATGATCGATTTTTTCGGGATCAGGATGGCGTCCTGCTTGGTGTTGAGCACCAGCTCCACATCCACCCACATGCCGGGTCGGAGTGCGCCCAGTTCCTTCACCGCGACGGTCACTTTCACCGTGCCGGCGCGTGCCTCAACAATGGGCGAGATACGCTTCACGTACGCCGGGATGACGTTGTTGGCGCCCAGCGTGTTGGAGATCAGCCGTGCCTCCATGTTTTTCTTGAGATCCGGCAGATATTGCTCCGGCACATGGATGACTGCCACGATGGATTCAAAGTCGATGATCTCAAAAATTTTCCGCCCACTGCCGACCTGATCACCCACCTTGACGTCGCGCAGCGTGATTGTGCCGGCGATCGGCGCGCGCACCTCGGTGTACTCGAACTGCCGCTGCGCCTCCTCAAAACTCAACTGCCGTTGTGACAGCGAGAACTTGGCGTTGCGATAATCCTGCTCACTGATGAGGCTGTCCTTGTAAAGATTTTCCTGACGGGCGAAATCGATCTGCTCCTTGTCCAGTTGGCTCTTGGCCTGATCGTAATCGTTTTTCTGACGATCATTTTCAAGCCGCAGGAGCACCTGTCCCTTCTCGACCTTGTCCCCCTCCTCAACCAGCAGATCCACCGCCGGGTTGCTTGTGCGGGCGTGTACCTCCACCTGCGCTTCGGCCTCAAGTGGGGCGGAGCGTTCGAGTACCTTTTCGATTGGTCCGCGGGTCACCTCGACCAGTTCCACCAACACCGGCTTGGCACCGCTGGAGTTTCTCGATTTCTTCTTGGAGCTTTCCTTCTCAAATTCTGCGGGGCCACACCCCGCGAGAGCCAACGCCCCGAGAAGGAGTATCGTATTGCCTGTTAATGTTTTATCCATTCGTTTCACCAAAGAAACTGCGCCCTGATACTACTCCCTTGCCATTCGGTAGGTTACGAAAAAAGTGGGGTCAGCGTGGCCGGGGGGAACTTGGCCAAGCGCAGGCGCGGAGGGGGATTCTGGGGCAAACCAAGCTGCCGTCAACCGTAATACCGCCTGAAGAAGTAGGTTATGTGAACGTGATGATGAGCAAAATCAGGCCAAGCACGATGCGATACCAGCCGAACACCACGAATGTGTGGGTCTCAATATAGCGCAACAGCCACTTGACTGAGACAAACGCGGTCACTGCCGAGACCAGCGAGGCCAATGCCAGTTGCCACCAATCCTCCGAGAACCCCTTGGTGCCAAGTGCCTTGAGCACCTTGTACGCCCCGGCCGCCAGCAGTGTCGGCACGCCGAGTAGAAAAGTGAATTCAATGGCCGGGACGCGCTTCACCCCCATCAGCAGCGCAATCAGGATCGTGGAGCCGGAACGGGACGCCCCCGGGAACACCGCCGCGATCAATTGGCCAAAGCCGATGGCGATGGCGATCGACCATGTCACCTGCGTCAACGCCTGACGGTCGCCCAGCCGCTTTTCCACCAAGACAAAAAGGATGCCGCCAATCAGCAGCGCCAACGCCACCGGCAACACTTCCTCCGGCAACTCAAAGCCCAGCGTGTCGATCAACACCCCGCCGCAGCCGGTAATGAAAAACGCCACCAGCAACTTGGCCATGTAATCGCGCGCCTCCGGTTCGCGCCACTTGAAGACCAATTGCTTGACGCGATCAGTGAAGTTGAACAATACCGCAATCACCGCACCGCCCTGAATGGCGATATTGAACACGTCCGACTGTTTCTCCAGCCAACCCAGTTGTTGTGGCACGAGCAGGTGGCCCGTGGACGAGATGGGGAGAAACTCGGTGATGCCCTCTATGATCCCAAGCAGGATCGATGTCAGCCAATCAGACACGCCGCCTTATGGCCTCATCGCTTGGCCAAGCGCAAGGCAATCCGTCAACCAAGCGCTTGGCCAAGCGCAAAAAAAACACCGGGGAAAATCCCGGTGTCGCTTCAAATTGTTTTTGGTTACAGACTAGCTACCCGCCGTAGATATCCTTCTTCCAGTCCTTGCTGCCCATCGTCTTTTCGATGGTCACCAGTTTATTCTGGCGTTTTTTGCAGGCCTTGCCGACCTCTCGTGACGCCGTGGTCCAGTTTATTCTGGTCAGGCTTTTCAAGTAGGTTTTTTTCTCCGGATACGTGTCGGCCGCCACACGTTGAGAGAGACCGCCTTTCTTCAGGCGAACGATGGAAATTTTCCGGAGCATCGTGAGGGCGTCACGCGGTTTGCCCAGCGCTGGTTTGACCTGTAGGCGACCGGTCGACTCCTGAGTGTCCAGCCAAAGGCCGAATTGGCGGACCAACTCATCCCTTGGCTGGGACCAGTCGATACCAAAACTGATCGCCTCCTCAAACGGACGCGTCTTGGCGTTGGGCCTACCCAACTCGGTCACACCGGTTGCGGTTCCCCGGAGTGAACTCGGGTTGGAAAGCGCCTGGCGGCATTCCGCAGTTTTCAGAAAAGGCTCCTTGCCACTCCCAATCTCCCGATCCAACTCCCACAAAAGCGCGCGGTGGATCAGGGATCGTGGTGCTTTTTCCAAGATGGAAAAATCCCACTCCTCATTAGCTAAATTAGCTTTCTTGCTCATAAATCAAACGGTTGCATTTCGTATCAAGCCAACTGCCGTTAATATTGCCACATGATAAAAAACTGTCAAACAGAT
>JAPPPH010000420.1:9066-12118 GCA_028817635.1 Verrucomicrobiales bacterium
GGTTTAGTGTCGGCTTAGTCTGTTATCTTTTCCCAGAGCGGCTTCATGTCGGGGTCCATCAGGGCGACCTCCTTAATTTTTTCCGGTTCGCCCACTTTTTCCGCAACGTGATACCAGTCAAGCGCCAGATCGAGATCGCCAAACTGGCAGGCGTAGCAGGCGAGGTTGTAGGGGATCGCCTCATTTTCCGGAAAGTGTTCAGCTACCGGTTCCAACAATTGAAACGCATCATGACCGCGCTGGAGATAAAACAGGGCGTTGGCCTGATTGATCCAGCCGGCAGGGTTGCCCGGAAACCTTTCCACCATGTAACCGCCGAGTTCCACGCAGCGTTCCCAATCCTTGTTCTGCGCGTGGATGTGCCACTCCAAGTGCAGTACCTCGAAATGAGCACGATTGGCTTCTGAAATTTTTTCGAGGTCAGCCAAGGCCTCGGCGGTGTTGCCCAACTGCATCCAGCCGGTGGCTGAGGAGAGATGCATGCTGTCGGGTGGAGGGATGTCGGATGGAGTGTCGCTGCTCATCCGCCGCCGGCTTCCTTGGTGAACGCCTTCACTCCCTTGACCCCCGCCGCCTTCGCGGCATCCATCACCTTGATGATTTTGCCAAACGGCGCATCGGTGTCGGAGCGAATGGACAACCCGCGTTCGGGGTTGGTCTCCATCGCTTGTTTCAATTCCGCCTCCAGTGCCGTTTCATCAACTGCCTTTGTCCCGAAATAAAAATACGGTGCCTCCTTGGCCACGGTTATGACCAGCGCCTGTTTCTCGCCCGCCTCCCTTTGTGCTTGGGACGACTCCGGTAAAGCCAGTCGAACAGCGGCCTGATTCTTAAACGTCGTGGAGACTACCATGAAGATCAGCACTACCATTAGCACATCGATCAACGCCACCACGATGACGGTGGGAGGCTTGCGATGTTTTCGTGGCAGGAATCGCATGGAGATCAGTTCCCGTTTTCGTTGGGGTACTGCCGGCGTAGAAACACGTCGAGCAGCGTTTCCATCTCGATGGCGAATGTTTCCACGCGCTTATTGTAGATGCTCCACGCGACGAGCGACGGAATGGCGATGCTGAGTCCCGACAGTGTGGCCCACAGTGCCGTCGAGATTCCCTGGGCAAACGCCGATGCCTCGGTCTCCCCGCCGGCCATGGTGCCAAAAATCTCGATCAACCCGACCACTGTACCAACCAGCCCGAGCAACGGGGCAACGCCGGTGATGATTTCCAGCACAACGAGGCCGCGTTCCATTTCATTCACCTCGTGGCGGGCGCGCGATTGCAGCGCCTCCACATTGTCCGGCTTGGCCCACTCGAGATGCTCGACCGCGGTCGTGGTCAGTCTGGCAAGCGGCGTCTCCTTGTGGTGCTCTGCAAACCGCAACACCGTGTTGACGTCCGCTCGGGTGTGGCAATGATCGAGGCTGTCAACCAACGGCTGCGGCAGGATGGTTTTCCGCCGCAACGCCCAGCCTCTCTCGATGATAAACGTCACGCTGATCACCGAGGTCAGGCCCAATAAAACTAATATTAGAGTATGCACTGCTAAATTGACAGATACCGCCTTTGGCGGGGCGAGGGATTCAATCGGCAAGCCAACCCGGCGGCAAGCCGAAACCATGCATCACGCATCAAACCATTCATCCTCCGGGTCGAACGCGGGCACCGGGATGTTGATGATTTTCAGCCGGCCCACTGCCCGATGCCGGCAGCCCGGCTTGATGTAGACCGTGGTCATCGGGCGTACCGGCACAAGTTCACCATCCAGCTCGAGATGCCCCTCGCCTTCGAGCACGAGATAAATCTCCGTCATCCGTTTGTGGTAATGCACCTCGGAATTCTGCTTGATATCGACCTCGTGCAGGCTGGCGACGGCGCCCGGCTCACCGGCGAACGCCCGCTTGGCCAAGCCGCAGGGGCAGGGCGTCGGCTCGATCTCGTCCAGTTGCTCGATCAAATAATTTGCCATGGCACGGAACAGTTTGAGGCTCAGGCACTTGCGGAGCAAGGGTCAACCTTGGCCAAGCGCAAATCTACCCCGTTTTTCGGTTTCGACGTAAAAAACACAATAATTTGTGGTTTAAAAACTTGATACCACTACAAATTGTGGTAACACTCAGTCCTTTGCCCAGCTCGACCGAGCTTTCGAAGGTGGTTGGCCCCAAAAATCACCTTGGAGTGAGGTTTTTGCGCGTTACAACCCAAGCGACTGAAACAACCCATGATTGACACCAACGACTCCTCCACGGTCCCCACTTCGCGTGCCCCGCGTCGCTCCACCAAGCCAAGTGTGGCCACGCCCAAGCGCGGCGGCTTGGCCAAGGGCAAAAAGCGGAAGGGCGTCAAGGTCGACCGGGTGTTCAGCGACGCGAAAACGAATCCCTACGACGAGAAGGAATGGGATCTGCGCACGGCGGAAATCACCGACGAGGGCGGCAACGTCATCTTCAAGCAGGAAAACGTCGAGGTGCCGGCCGACTGGTCGCAGCTGGCGACCAAGGTGGTGGTCTCAAAATATTTTTATGGCGAACAAGGCACGCCCGAACGGGAAACCTCCGTTCGCCAACTCATCCATCGTGTGGCCCGCACGATTGCCGACTGGGGAGTCAAGGACGGGTACTTTAGCAAAAAGGACGGCGAGATTTTTTACGACGAACTCTCGTGGCTCTGCCTGAACCAGCACGGGGCGTTCAATTCGCCGGTCTGGTTTAACGTCGGCCTCCATCACGAGTACGGTGCAGGCAGCAATTCAGCCAAGGGCAACTGGCATTACAACCAAGCGCTTGGCCAAGCGGAGCGCGCCACGTCGCAGTACGAGTTTCCGCAGGGTAGTGCCTGTTTCATTCAGTCGGTCAACGACGACATGGAGTCGATCCTGCAACTCGCTCACAGCGAGGGGATGTTGTTCAAGTTTGGCTCCGGCACCGGCACCGACCTCACGCCCATCCGATCGCAGCGCGAAACCGTCAGCGGCGGCGGCACGCCCAGCGGCCCGATGGCGTTCCTCCGCATCTACGATCAGGTGGCCAACGTCGTGAAGTCCGGTGGCAAGA
>JAPPPH010000274.1 GCA_028817635.1 Verrucomicrobiales bacterium
TTATCTTAATGATACTCGTATCTCTAACTCGAGCAACGCCTTCAACGGCACGCCCGGCGGCGCAGTGAAGGCAGTGCCGACCGATGTGATCAACGAGGTGTTGACCCACTCCGATGCCCCGCAGGAGGATGCGATCGAACTGCACAACCACGGCAAGACTGAGGTCGATCTTTCCGGTTGGTTCCTGAGCGACAGCGCGAACGACTTAAAAAAATATCGAATCCCGGACGGCACAACGATTGGGCCAAACGGTTATCACGTTTTCTACGAGAAGGCATTCCTGTTGGATAACGGCGAGAATGGTTTTTCGCTAAGCTCGGCTCGCGGGGATGATGTCTGGCTGACTCAGGCGGATGCGGAGGGCAACCTGCTGCGGTTTGTCGACAAGGTGGACTTTGGCCCGGCAGCCAACGGCGTGTCGCTGGGTCGTTATCCGAATGCGACCGGCCCGCTGGTGGCGATGGCCGCCAACTCGCTAGGTAGTGATGTCCGAGCGGGGCAGGATGTCGCTTTGCTGAATGAATTCCGTGCCGGGAAGGGTGCGCCGAATACAGGGCCGCTGGTGGGGCCGATTGTGATCAGCGAGATCATGTACGCGCCGGAAGAGGGCAAAGCCGAGTATGTGGTGCTCAGCAACACCTCGGTCGGCTCCGTCCCGTTATTCGACCCGGCAAACCCGGCGAACGGCTGGAAACTCGACAACGCCATCGAGTTCACGTTCCCGACCGACTTCGCCCTGAAGTCGGGTGAGTCTGTTTACGTCGGGGCCGTGGAGCCGGAGTTGCTTCGCGAGCAGTACGAACTCGATGCCAACACGCTTGTGCTTGGCCCGTTTGACGGCAAGTTGAACAACGCGGGCGAGAGCCTGCAGTTGTACCGGCCAGACCCGCCGCAGACGATGCCGCCGGACATCGGGCTTGTTCCGTACATTCTCGTTGAGAAGGTGAAGTACGGCGCTGCGTCGCCCTGGCCAGCCGTGCCGGAGGAGGGCGGGTTGGCCATTCAACGGATCAAACTGGATCGATTCGGCAACGCCGCGTCGAACTGGATGCGGCCCGGTACAGAGACCGATACCGACCGCGACGGCATGCCGGATGCATGGGAGGACGCCCACGCGCTTGATCCGAACGATGCCGCCGATGGTGTGCAGGATGCCGATGCGGACGGCTTGGCCAACGCGGCTGAGTACGCGGCTGGAACCGATCCGCGTGACGCGGACAGCAGCCTAGTGCTGGATGTCTCACGATTGGCCAACGGCAGATTGCAATTGGGATTCGTGGCGGTGGAAGGTCGCTCGTATACGATTCACGCAAGCCAAGCGCTTGGCCAGGCGTGGCAGCCCCTGGCTGAGTTCGCCCCGCAGGAGGCAGGCGCGGTGTCACATGAACTGCCGCCGGGCGGGGAACAACGTTACTTCAGGCTGGAAGTCGTCCTTAACCCGTAACAAGGCGGATGCCGATTCGTCCGCTCCAGTTGTTTGCCGCGCTTGGCATCGCTTGGCCAAGCGCGGTCGCTGCGGACGTTGTCATCAACGAGATTCACTACGACGCCGATCCCAAGACGGCGGCAGTTGAGTTTGTCGAGTTGCACAATGCCGGTGACCGGACGGAACACCTTGGCGGGTGGTATTTTTCCAACGGCATCGAATTCACCTTCGCGGCCAACACCGCGCTCAAGCCGGGAGGGTATCTGGTTGTCGCAGAGAATCCGGCCAAGCTCCGCGCCGAGTTTCGAACGCCCAAACAGCTTGTGCTTGGCCCGTACATCGGGCGGTTGTCCAATGGAGAGACGTTGACCCTGCGTAATGCCGCTGGCGAGCAGGTGGATCGCGTCAACTACGACTCCGGTTTCCCGTGGCCCACGGCGGCGAGTGGCGCGGGCAGCTCGATGGAGTTGATCCATCCGTCGCTCGACAACGACCTCGGCGGGTCGTGGCGCTCGGCCGGGATGCAGGTTGAGCCGTCCGAGCCGGTGGTATTGCTGGCTGCCGGCCGGTCGGGTTGGAGTTACCGCGAAGGCACCAGCGAGGCATCCTCGCCGAGGTCGGCCTGGAGGCAACTGGACTTTGACGAGGATGCGTCGTGGAAAAAAGGGACAACACCCATCGGCTACGGGGACGGCGACGATAAGACCGAGATTAACATGCGCAACCGGTTCACCTCCGTTTATCTTCGGAGGGAATTCACCGCGCGGGCCGAGGTGCCGTCTACGTTGCTGCTGAGAGTCTACGTTGACGACGGCGCAGTCGTCTAGATCCACGGCGAGGAGGCCTCAAGCTTAAGATTGCAGTCCG
>JAPPPH010000002.1 GCA_028817635.1 Verrucomicrobiales bacterium
ACCACGCCGGACGGTGCGCCAGACCGACCAACCGCAGCCCCTCCACCGTGAGCCGCGGCTCGACGGCACGGATGGCCGGCATCTTTTCTGCCATCAACGCGGCGTAGCCGCCGGTCGCCACGACTGGGAGTCTCCGGGTGCCCAACTCCTTTTTCAATTGCGCCAACAGTTCCGTGATCAGGCCGCGATAGCCGAACACGGCACCGCTGAGCATCGCCTGTTCCGTGTTTTTGCCGACGACCGACTTTGGCTCGGCGATCTTGATGCGCGGCAGCAGGGCGGTTTTCTCGTGCAGATAATCGGTCATCGCCGCGAGGCCCGGCGCAATGATGCCGCCGGTATAGTTTTGGTTGGCGTCGACGACGTCAAACGTCACCGCAGTGCCGAAGTCCACCACGACCACCGGGCCACCGAAACGCGCCTGCGCGGCGATGGCGTTGGCCAGGCGGTCGGCGCCGATCGAGCCCGGCTTGGAATAATCGATCCCGATGCCGACCACGGTCCTTGGCGTGAGTTGCAGCGCCGGGCAATTCCATCGTTTGCGGAGCAGTTGTTTGAGCGGCGAGTTCAGCCTGGGCACGACGCTGCAAAAGACGGCCCCGGCGATTGAGCTGCACTTGGCCAAGCGCAGTAGTTTGGTCAAGTGCGGCTCCGCTTGGTCAAGCGCGATGGCATCACTTGGAAACGTCGCGTCGGCCACCACGCGTTTCGCATTCGCTGCCGCCGCATGGGTGTGCGTGTTGCCTATGTCCACCAACAGAACCACGCGGCCTGAGCTACCTACAGCCCGCCGAATTTTCAAGGGCGAAGTTACGGTACCCCGCTTGGCCAAGCGCGATTGGGCTTGATTGAACCCGCAGTGGCACGGACAACAGTCCGCGTCGTTTCCCGTCGGGGGGCGGGTTTAAAACATGAAACAGCAAACCATTGTCACACTGGACCTCGAGGGCGTGCTTGTGCCGGAGATCTGGATTGCGTTCGCGGAGAAGACCGGGATCGAGCAGCTCAAGCTGACGACGCGTGACATCCCGGACTATGACGAACTGATGACCGGCCGGCTCGCGATCCTGAACGAGCACGGGTTGAAGCTGGCGGATATCCAGGAGGTGATCGGCACGTTGTCGCCGCTCGGGGGGGCGAAGGCGTTTCTTGATGAGTTGCGGTCGATCACGCAGGTGGTGATCCTGTCGGACACGTTTTTGGAGTTCGCCAAGCCGTTGATGGAGCAGCTTGCCTGGCCGACGATTTTTTGCCACGACCTCGAGATCGACTCCGAAGGGCGGGTGGCCAACTATCGGCTGCGGCAGCCGGACCAAAAGCGCAAGGCGGTGGCGGTGTTTCGCAGCCTGAACTATCGGGTGATCGCCGCCGGCGACTCGTACAACGACACGACGATGCTGGGCGAGGCGAACACCGGTTTTCTGTTTCGGTCACCGGACAATGTGAAGGCGGAGTTCCCGCAATTCCGGTCCGCCGAGGAGTACGATGAGTTGATGGGGCTGATTCGCAGCGAGCTGGCCGGATGAGGCGCAAGGGCGGTGCGGATACAATTTTTTTCATCAACAGCCATAATCGTTTGACACCCGAAAAGGCGATGCTACTTTCGCCGGCGGCGCTCCCGGTTCAGGGGGCGTTTTGATCGAAATAATCCATTTTTTCAATGAGCCAATCGGCAGCTACGGGGGATGAAACTGGGAGTGGCTCCCAGTCATCCCGCATTTCAGAGGCAGTCATCCGCATTGCCGGTAATTCCCAGGACGGTATCCAATCCATCGGCGGCTTCCTTGCCCGTCTGGCCGGCCGCAGTGAGCAGGAGGTCATGACGATGATGACCATCCCCTCGACCATCTCCGGCGGTCCATCCATCTTTCAGGTTCGCCTTGGCTCGGGGGATGTCCTCAGTGCCGGCGATGAGGCCGATGTGCTGCTGGCGTTCTACCAACATTCCTACGAGAACCACGTCAGCAACCTGCGCGAGGGCGGTATTCTGGTTTACGACAGCGACCACGTTGAGCCGAACGAAGAGTGGCTTGATAAATATCGGCACATCGGGATCGCCATCTCCAGCCTGACGGTTGAGGCGATCGGCGGCACGGCTCGCGACAAGGGCAAAAACATTTATGCACTCGGCCTGATCGGCCGAATGTTCAACCTCAACCTCGAGAAACTCGAGCGGTTGATCAACGAGCGTTTTGCGGCCAAGGGCGAGAGCGTGGTGAAGACCGCCATGGACGCGTTCCAGTCCGGGTACCGCTACCAGTCGGACGACATCACCAATCTTTTCGAATTTACCAGCAGCGAGGTTGATCGCTCGAATCAGGTGGTGATGTCCGGCAACGAGGCGATCGGCTACGGCCTGATCGCGGCCGGTGTCCGGTTCGGTGCCGGTTACCCGATCACGCCTTGGTCCGATATCATGGAGCTGCTTCGCCGCGAGTTGCCGAAGTACGGCGGATCGTTCATCCAGTGCGAGGACGAGATCGCATCGGTGTCGATGGCGATCGGTGCCAGCTACGGCGGCAGAGTGGCGGTGACCGGTTCGAGTGGCCCCGGCATCTCGCTGAAGACCGAGGCGATCGGCTGGGCGGTGATGGCTGAAGTACCGCTGGTGGTGGTGGATATTCAGCGCGGTGGTCCGTCCACGGGTCTGCCCACCAACGTCGAGCAGTCCGATTTGAACATCGCCTGCTACGGCGGACACGGCGACTCACCGCGGGTGGTGCTGGCCGCTGCCAATGTTGAGGATTGTTTTTACACGGCGATGGAGGCGGTGGACATTGCCCGCCGATACAGCGTGCCGGTCATGCTGTTGAGTGATCAGGCCATCGCGACCCGGATCGAGGCGTTCGATGAGCCGAAGCTGGAGGAGATTTGTAAAGACCTGACACCCGACCTGACGCCGACTCCGACCCACAAGCCGTACGACCTTGAGACGGAGACCGGCGCGAGCCGGCATCGTGCGCCGGGGACGCGGATCGAGGACGGCCGTTACCCGGTGGTGACCGGTCTGGAACACGACGAGTGGGGGCATCCCAGCGCGTCGCCGGATCTGCACGAGGGCATGACGCACAAGCGCCGCAACAAGCTCAAGGCCTTGGCCGAAGAATTGCCGGTGCCGGAGGTTTACGGCGCGGATTCAGGCGAAGTGCTTGTTGTTGGCTGGGGCTCGACCACCGGCCCGTTGTACGAGGCGGTCGAGAAATCCGGCAACAACGGCCAAGCCATTTCGGCGCTCAAGCTGCGCCATATCAGCCCGCTGCCTAATGGGCTGGAGGAGATTTTTTCACGGTTCAAGAAAATCTACGTTGTCGAGATGAACGACGGCGGCGTCCATGGGTACGGCCAGTTGGCCGGTGTGCTCCGGGCGCGTTTTGCCGACCCGCGCATTCAGGGAATCAACAAGACCGACGCCCTGCGCTGGAAGGTTTGGGAGATTATTGACCGTGTCAACGAATGCCGCAATGCGGACACCGCAGTAACCAACGCCTAGTTTTTCAGTACCATGAGTGACAGTGCCACATTGGAAGCCCCGCCGCAGGACGCCGAAGAACGTCAACCGGTGACCAAGAAAGAAATCACCGCCGATCACCCGACGTGGTGTCCCGGTTGCGGTGATTTCTCCGTACTCGCGATCTACTACAAGCTGATCCAAAAGCGGAATATTCACCACGAGAAGGTGACCACCGTGGCCGGCATCGGCTGCTCGAGTCGGTTCCCGTATTTTGTGCAGGCGCACGGCGCGCACTACATCCACGGGCGCGCGTTGTCGTTCGCCAGCGGCGTGTCGTTGTCGCGCCCGGACCTGCACGTGTTTGCGTTTGGTGGTGATGGTGATGCCTTTTCAATCGGCGGTAACCACTTCATGCACACCGCCCGCAAGAACGTCAAAATGACCTACGTGGTCATGGACAACTTTGTTTATGGGTTGACCAAGAAACAAACCTCCCCGACTTCTCCGCTCGGTTTCAAAAGCAAGACCGACAACTGGGGGGCGTTTGATCGTCCGATCAACCCGATGAAACTGGCCATCTCGGCCGGGGCAACGTTTGTGGCGCGGACGTCTCACACCAATCCCAAGCACCTGCTGGAGATGATGGATCTGGCGATGGATCACGACGGCTTCGGCTTCATTGAGTGTCTGAGCGAGTGCACCGAGTTTTTTGCGGGCGCTTTCGATGCCTCCAACCCGCGCAAGGGGGGTGAGTATCTTCTCGTGCCGGAGGATCATGACGTGACCGACGAGGCCGCCGCCTACAAGCTGGCCGGCGAGGATTTTCCGGGCAAGTTCGGCGTCTACTATCAAGTGCAGCGTCCCACCAAGAACGCGCTGGAGGCTGGCGTGTCCGACGCCGCGAAGGCGAAGTTTGAGGGCAAGAAGGACTGGGAAGTCCTGCAGACGACCTTCAACCGCATGAAGTAAAACTTGGCCAAGCGCTTGGCCAAGCGATCAGGCACCGTTTTCCATCTGCCACCCGGCAGCCACGAGTGCCTTGTACCCACCGATCAGCGAGTAAACATTTGTGTAGCCCATCCGCTGGGCAACCTCCGCCGTCAGCACGGAACGGTATCCGCCACCGCAGTACATGATCACTTCCGTTCCCTTTTCCGGAACGACCGACTCGATGTCGCGCTCGAGGATGCCTTTCCCCAAGTGAACCGCTTCGGCAGCGTGGCTGTTTGTCCATTCGCGGTCCTCGCGCACATCCATCAAAACTGCATCAGGATTTTTGGCCAGACGCTCGCGGGCCTGATCGAGATCGATTTCGCTGACGCCGGTTCGCGCGGCGTTGACGATGGCGAGGAATCCTTCGGAGTGTTGCATGGGCAAATCGTGCAGGGGCGTTTGCCCGGGGTCAATCTTCCGCTTGGCCAAGCGCTTGACCAAGCTTGCCCTGTGCGCCGGTTGCGCGGATATTGGCCGCCCGCGAATGGAGATCGAACTCATCAATACCGGCTCGGAGCTGCTGCTTGGTCGCGTCCTCAACACCCACCAGCAGTGGCTGGGCGAGACCCTGTCCGATGCCGGATACATCCTGACACGACAGGAGACGGTGCCGGATACGGCGGAGGCGATTTGCGAGGCGGTAAAGGTCGCGCTTGGCCGGGCGGACCTCGTGATCACCACCGGCGGCCTCGGCCCGACCTCGGACGACATCACGCGGGAACGGATCGCCGGGATGTTGGCCAAGCCGCTTCACCATGACGAGGCGATCGCGGAACACATCACTTCGTTCTTCGCCCGGCGCGCCCGACCGATGCCGGAGTCTGTACTGGTGCAGGCACAAGTTCCCGAGGGCGCAGTCGTGTTCTCCAACGAGCACGGCACCGCCCCCGGCCTGGCGATGGAGTTGTCGGGAACGGGCGATGGAGGATCTCCGCCTTGGCTTGTCATGCTACCCGGGCCGCCGCGGGAGCTGCGCCCGATGGTCGAGGCTCAGGTGCTGCCGTTCATTCAGCGTGAGCTGCCGCTTGCGGCGGCGTTTCACTGCCGGACACTGCGTAGCATGGGTATCGGTGAGTCGATGGTGGAGGATCAATTGCTCACGCGGCTGCGACCTCTTATGGATCAGGGGCTGGATCTTGGGTTTTGTGCCCGGACAGGGCAGGTGGATATTCGGCTGTGCGGTCACGGCGATGGCGTTCCTGGATTAATTGACGAGGCGGAGGCACTGATTCGCGGAGAGTTCGGCAAATACATTTACGGTACCGGCGGCGAGTCGATCGCGCAGGTGGTGGTTGAACAGCTTATTGAAAACGGCGAGACGATTGCCGTCGCGGAGTCTTGTACCGGCGGTTTTCTCGGGCACCACATCACTGGTATCCCCGGAGCCTCAGCGGTGTTTTTGGGCGGGGTGCTCTCGTACAGCAATGAGTTGAAACAGAAGCTTCTGGGCGTCAGGGGCGAGACCCTCGAACAACACGGGGCAGTCAGCAAGGCGGTGGCGATGGAGATGGCGGAGGGGGCTCGTGCGGCAACGGGCGCCGATCATGCCCTGTCGGTCACCGGTATCGCGGGACCGGGCGGGGGATCAACGGAAAAACCGGTTGGAACAGTCTGGCTCGGCTTGGCCTCGGCCGGGGAACGGCCGTTGGCAGTCAAGAAACATCATCCCTACAACCGCGAGACATTCAAGCAGGTCACGGTGAACCAGTCGTTGGAGTTGCTGAGAAGACGGATACAGCGCGAACGCTGATCAGGCGCCGTCGTCGCCGATTGCCTCCACGGGGCAACCTTCCATGGCTTCGCGGCATAGCTCTTCTTCCTCCTCGCTTTCCGGCTGCTTGGTGACGAAAGAGTAGCCACCATCATCGTTGCGGGTGAAGTTGTTTGGAGCGGTTTCGCGGCAGAGATCGCAGTCGATGCATTCCTCGTCCACGTAGAATTTCCCCGTTGCGTTGTCCTCGTATTTGTTGTCTGCGTCAGCCATGGCAATTAAGACACCGGTTTCTTAGCGAACTCGCACCGACGGTTCAAGCGCCTTTGGCCGTTATGCCAATAAATCCTTGGCCGGTGTTATGGCCCTCAAATTAGCCGTCACATCGGTGAATACCCTGATGGCCTCCAAAATCTCTACTTCTGTCGTGCCTACGCCGACCCCCCACAACGTGGTGCCGCGGGCGAGGTCGGCGTCGAGCCCGATGGCCTCCAATGCAGGCGGAATCTGCATGGACTTGGTTGTACAGGCGGCACCGGCGTGGATGGCCACTCCCTGCAGATCCATCGCCAGCGCCTGGCCCTCCCCCTCGACCTGTTCGGTGCTGAGGCTCAGGTGATGCGGGAGCCGGTGCTTGCCCGGCTCCGGCCCGTTGAGATCAACCCCCTCGACGGCATCCCGGAGTCCGTTCAACAGCTTCCGCTGCAACTCGCCGGTTTGTTTCATTCGGGATTGAAGATCAGCTATCGCCGACTCTGCAGCCACACCGGCCCCGACAATCGCGGCAATATTTTCTGTGCCAGCGCGGAGATCGTTCTCCTGCACGCCACCGTGGATCAATGGCTCGATCTGGGTGCGACGATGCCGGTAAAGCACGCCCACTCCCTTCGGCCCATGAAAACGATGCGGCGCCAGCGCGATGAGGTCCGCCCCGAGTTCTTGCGCGTCCAGCGGCAACCAGCCGCCGCTGAGCGTGGCATCGACGAAAAGCGGGATGCCCCGTTCGCGCGTGAGTTTGGCTGCCTCGGCGATCGGCTGAATCGTGCCAAGGTCGTGGTTGCCGTGGTGCAGGCAGACGATCGCGGTGTCGTCGCGCAGCGCTTGGCCAAGCGCCGCCGGATCAAGCCGCCCTTGGTTATCCACGGACAACTGCGTGCACTCAAATCCTTGTTCTTTAAGCCAAGCGATGGAACCCAGCACAGCCGGGTGTTCGATTAGTGTGGTGACGATGTGTTTACCAAATCGCCGGTTGGCCAAGGCGGCTCCCTTGACGGCGAGATTGACCGCCTCAGTGCCGCCGGATGTGAAAATAATCTCCTCCGGATCGGCCGCATTGACAAACTTGGCCAAGCGCGCCCGGGCCTCGTCCAGCGCATCCCTCGCCTCAAGGCCAAGCTGGTGAAGTGAACCGGCCGCCCCGAAGCGGCTCTCAAGCCAAGGCCGCATGGCGTCGATCACCTCGGGGTGAGGCGGGGTCGTGGTGAGGTGATCGAGATGGATCATGGATTCCGGCAGCCGTGTGCCGGTTTATTTTTTGCGCGTCTTGAACGTGCGACTGTGGTTCCGGTCGGGGATGTTGATGGAGTAGGTTTCGCCATCCGGCGCAACGGACATGTGAATGTGATGCGCGTCACAGTCCTTGGTGAGATTCGCGATGAATTCGTCACCGGTGTTGTTCTCGATGTCAGCCCGGAGATTTTTGTGCACCTGATACATCGCCTTGAGGTTCGCGCTCTTGAGCGCGGCGAATGACGACGCACCGCAGCCCTTGGTCACGCCGTTGTTCATTACCGACACGGTCGGCGCGAGGCTTTGGATAAACACGGCGTTATTGCTATAGTCCAGTCCGTGATGGTTCACCTGATACACGTCCACCGTGCCGACGCGATTGACCGGGGTGACCAGCCGTGCCTCGGTGTTTTGGGTGAGGTCGCCGCCGTCCCAAAACCGGAATTCGCCCAACTCCACCATCACGGCAATGCTGTTGGCGTTGTCGGTCGTGTCCTCCTTGATCCACTTGACCTTGTCGGTCAAGGGATTGCGCGGGGTGTCTTTTGGTGCATCGATGAATTTCTGCATCGCGGCGACGCAACGGATGCGCACTTCTGGCTGGCCGGGCACTTGTTTGAGCGGCAGCAGTGTGCCGGGTTTCATGACATGTCGCTTGCCGACTTTCATGTTTCGGTACGGCTTGATGCGCAGAAGGAACGTGGAGTTGGCTCTGCCGTCCGGGTCGCGTACCGGGATGCCGTTGTCCCAGACATTCCGGATCGGCATTTTTTGCGACAACTCAGCCGCACCTCCGAAGTGGTCGATGTGAAAGTGCGTGGTGATCAGGTGATCGATCTGCTTCACGCCGGCCACCTTGGTTGCGGCCTCGTGAAGGCGCCCGGGATCGCGCCCGCCCGGCATGCCGGTGTCGATGAGGATCGATTCCCCGGCGGGTGTGACGATCAGCGTGCCACCGCCGCCCTCGACGTCGACCCAGTAAACGTCGAGAGTCTTCGTGTCCTTGGCGGAGGCAGAACCGACGACCAACAGCGCAGTGGTCGCTACCACGGTTTTGAGGAGGGATTTAATCTTCATGAATCAGTCGAACCGGATGGTGACGGAAGGGCGGGGCAGAGGCAAACCCGTTGTTGCCCTTGGTCAGGCGCAAAGAAAAACCCCGCCGCGGTTTCCCGTCGGCGGGGTTAAAATTGGCTTGGCCAAGCGCTTGGCTAGGCAAGTTTGTGGACAAGTCCCTGATGAGCGTCGTGCCAGTCGTTGATGGCCTGCCGCAGGTCTTCCACGGATTGTTCGACCTTATGCTGCAACTCGGCCAACTGCTCCCGGGTGGCCTCCAGTTTTTGGCGCAACGCCTTCATGTGATCCTGCTTGGCCTGTTCCCAAGCCTCGTGCGCGGTGTGGAGTTCCTCCTGCGCTTCGGCAAAAAGTTTCTGTGCCTTCTCGCAGATGGTCTCCTGATGATTCTCGAGGCGGGCGTCGAGGTTGCGTTGTTTTTCGCGAATCTCTGCCATCGCGATGGTTTCATCCGGCACGCGGCGAAGGTCGGACGCGAGGCCTATTTTTTCCAACGCACGAATGGTCCATTTGGTGGGATCGAACTGCCACGGCTTCACGCCGTTACGATAGTCGTGCTGAAACTCGTGGTGGAAGTTGTGATACCCCTCACCAAAGGTGAACAATGCCATCAGCCAACTGTCGCGGGCCGAGCACCGCGCGGAGTAGGGCTGGTTGCCAAGCGTGTGGCAGAGGCTGTTGATGAAAAAGGTCATGTGATGCACGGCCACAAGCCGGGTGACACCGCCAATCAGCAGGCCGGCCAACGCACCGATGCTGCCCTCGACGAGGAAGCCGATGAGGGCGGGAAACCCGAAGCCGACGATCAGGCCAATTGCCACCCACCATTTGTGCTGGAAGCGCACTAGCGGGTCGGTCTTGAGGTCGTTGACATTGGTCAGGGGAACCTCACCGCCGATCGGGCGTTGCATGATCCATCCCATGTGTGCGTGAAAGAAGCCGCGCTGGATGTTGTATGGATCCTCATCGTCGTCCGTGTGCTTGTGATGTCGACGATGGTCGGAACACCACTCGAGAGCCGAGTTCTCCATGGCCGTGGCCCCGAAGACCAGCGTCAGGAAACGTACCGGCCAACCGGCCTTGAACGAGAGATGGGAGAACAGTCGATGGTAACCCAGCGTGATGCTGAGGCCGGAGGCGATAAACATCCCGACAAACATACTGCCATGCAGCCACCAGTTAATCTGTCCACCGTAGTGGTACACAAAAAGAGGCAAACCAACGATAGCAGTAAGAAGGGTGCCGATCAGAAATGCGCTGTTCATCCACCGGACGTTGCGCAAAGAGTGGGCAAAATTCATATCTTTTTGGAAAAGCGGCCTCGGGTTTAAAGCCGCAAAGGCGAGGAACTTAGGCCGCGTTCACGGGATGGCAACTTATTTTTTGCGTTTTTTTCGTCGGATCGGGAAGGGCTTTAATTGGTGGGGCACGGAGGTTAGAGTTTGCCCATGATTTTGCCCTGGAGGATTTGTCGGTTAGGGCTGTTTTTGGCCCTGTTTTCACTGATATCGCTTGGCCAAGCGGCGGAGGCCAAGCGGCCCAATGTCCTGTTTATTGCGGTCGATGACCTTAACAACGACCTCGGTAGCTACGGGCATCCGCTCGTCCAATCGCCTAACATCGATCGCTTGGCCAAGCGCGGTGTGCAGTTTGACCGCGCGTATTGCCAGTACCCGGTCTGCAACCCAAGCCGCTCGTCGTTCATGACCGGCCTGTACCCGGAGCAGACCGGGGTGCTCTCCAACGCCGGGGTGTTTCGCAAGCGTCATCCCGATCTCCCGACCCTGTCGCAGCATTTCATGAACAACGGCTACTTTGCGGCGCGCGTCGGCAAAATTTACCACTACGGCGTTCCGTTGCAGATTGGTACCTCGGGTGAGGACGACCCGGCGTCGTGGAACAAGGTAGCCAACCCGATCGGCATCGACCGCACCGAGCTGGAGCCGATCTCGACACTGCAACCGGGAAAGTACGGCGGCACCATCTCGTGGCGTATCATCGAGGGGAAGGACGAGGATCACACCGACGGCAAGGGCGCACTCGATGCCATCCGGATCATGAAGGAGCATCACCCGGAGAAGACTGGCAAGCCGTTCTTTCTCGCAATGGGATTCTTCCGGCCGCACACCCCGTACGTCGCGCCAGCTCACTACGCCAAGCTGTATCCGGTCGACAAAATTGAGCCGTTGATGGAGAAGCCCGGTGACCGTGACGATATCCCGGCGTTGGGGCTGCACGATCGTCCGCACCAGCGGGAACTCACTGTGGCCAAGCGCAAGGAAATCATTCAGGCCTACTACGCCTCCATCTCACTGATGGACGCCTGCGTCGGCCGACTGCTCGATGCGCTGGACGAGTTGAAACTGGCCGACAACACCATCGTGGTGTTTTTCTCCGACCACGGCTATCACCTTGGCCACCACGGCCTGTGGCAGAAGAGCGACTTGTTCGAGGGCAGTGTCCGCGTCCCGATGATCATCTCTGTGCCGGGCACAAAACAGGGCGGGAAAAAGTCCGCGTCACTCGTGGAATTGATCGACTTGTATCCGACCCTCGCCGAGCTGTGCGGCTTGGCCAAGCCGGGGCACCTCAAGGGCAAAAGCATCGTCCCGCTGCTGGATGACCCCTCAAAAACCGTCCGCGATGCCGCGTTCACCGTTACCCGTGCCCGGGGAAAAATGCCGCACGGTGTGAAAGGTCCAAAGCCGCTTGGCCGCACGATTCGTACTGACCGCTATCGTTACACCGAGTGGGGGAAGGACGGAGAATTCGGTGTGGAACTGTACGACTATCAATCCGATCCCGGCGAATACACCAACTTGGCCAAGCGCAGAGGAAACGAAGTACTAGTCAATCTTATGCGAGCCAAACTTCACGCCACCCAGACCTTGACGCGCTAAAGGCAATAATGCTTATCAAAATATGAGAACAAGAAATCTTCACATTTCCCTCGCCACCATGTTTTGGATGGCTGCTGCCTTGACCCTTTTTGGTCAAGCTAACCGGGGTGGCATGACGCGGACCTTACCAATAGTGACCGCACTAGATGCCGATGGGAATGGGGAGATTTCCGATACTGAAATCATGGATTCTGCCGCTGCCCTCAGAAAACTGGATAAGAACAAGGACGGCAAACTCACACCAGATGAATTGCGACCTAGCTTTGTTGCCGACCGGAATGGCAAAGATGGCAATAGAGGAATCCAGAATCGTTCCGCAGTCACCCAGCCCCTAAAACCACTTCCCCCTGTAGCAAAACAGATCGCGGGAATTTCACCACGAATGATTCTGAAATTGTTTGGGGCGAAAGGGCGGCACGGGGGCACTGAAAGCGAATTAGCAA
>JAPPPH010000155.1 GCA_028817635.1 Verrucomicrobiales bacterium
GCTCCCTCATGGACGGTTCATCGGCAAGCACGCGATCGAATTGAGCCGTGGCACTGTCACCGTTCAACGCCACCATCGGCCTGACATGTGAAGAGACAAAATCGATCTTCGCAAACATGGCGTCCTGATCAAAAATCGAATCCAGATACGCCTCAATGTAGCCGTGATACTTTTCCCTATTGCCGGGCGCATTGAGAACGCGTTCGATGATCGGGCGTTTGTCGCTTACCGGTCGGTCTATGCTCATGTTCCGGCGGGTGTCAGGTTTTCCCATCAGGTGAAATGCCCCGAACGAGTGATCCATATCCCACGGCAGCAACTGAAACTTGTTCGATTCCGGCTCCAGATAAATGTAGTGGTTTTGTGAACCGGCAAGAAAACTGTCGAGGTTGCAAACAATGACGTTGCACGCAATGAACTTCAGGAACTGATCGACGTCGAGGTAGTCGGCGTAACGCGCCTCGAACTCGTCGTCATCCGCCTTGTGGATTAACCGCGCGAACTCGATCACCCGTTTTTTCTGCTCCTCCGTCGGGTCGGTCTTGGGCACATAACCGATTTCATACGTGGTCCAGTCCTCCCCAAAGTACCGGAACAAGCCAAACGTACTCGGCTTCATCAGCAGCCCTTTTGCCGAGCCGTAATTGCGCCGCAGGAATCGTTTGTCCTTTTGCTCCACAACGGTGTACAGCCCGATCGGCTTGGCCTCCGTCTCCCCCGGGATCGTAAGCTTCACCCTCGCATAGCCCACACGCGAGGCCGGGATGCCCGCCTCACGGAACATCTCGTACGACAACGCCTCCCGCATCAGCGACGGGTCGGTGATGTTGTTGTTCAGGTTGATTTTGGTCATCCCGCGAAACTCCTGTCCATTGACGTACTCGTTGAAATCGATCTTGAACGAGTACCGCCCACCCATGTGGCCCTCGATGAACGTGCCGTTGCCCTTGAAACGTACGCCGACGTTTTTCACCGTCTCGCCGTCTATCTCGACATCGCCCTTGCCGTACTGGTGATCAACTCCGAGGTATCCGGCCAGGCCGGGGCGGGTGGATTTTTCACTGCGAAAATGCCCCCCCTCCATCGCGTCCTCGATCAGGTCGCCAAACGCTTCACCAACTGCCTCATCGTCGATCCGGACATCCGCTGGCGGCTGCAGCTTGGCCCACTCTTCCGATGAAATAGTGATGTGAACATCCACCACGTTATCCAGCCCAAACAACGATGCGGAAGGATCATCCTGCCCAAGCGCTTGGCCAAGGCCAAGGGCGGTGAGGAAACAAAAAACAGATGGGAACTTTTTCAAATGGGATTTATTTTTGGGTCAACGTCTTCGGGTTTTTCACCATTCCTGCCGGCCGGACGCCGCTGCCCTTCACCTTTAGAAGCGAATCACCGAGATCGGCGCGGACCGGCTCGGCCAGCTTGGCCAAGCGCTTGGCCACGACGCGGTTCAGGTGCAGCACGTTCTTCTTTTCACCAATGTCGTTCTCGAGATCGAACAGGCCGGAGGGTCGGCCAAGCGAGTTGTCGTCACGGGAGAACAGCATCTTCCATTTCCCGCTGCGCACCCCGTGCAACTGGCCCTGATGAAAGTAAACGAACAACTCATGCGGCGACTTCGCGCCCGGCTTGGCCAAGAGCAAGTCACGGATGTTCTTCCCGTCGATCTTCCGGTTGCTATCCAGTTTGCCCCCGGCCAAGCTGGCGAAAGTTGGTAGCAGATCCATCGACGTAACCATTTCGTCAGAGGCGGTGCCGGCGGGGATGGTTCCCGGCCAGCGAATCAAAAACGGCACGCGTTGGCCGCCCTCCCACGTCGAGCCCTTGCCGGCCTTCAGCGGTTTGTTGCTCGCCCCGTGACGGATCGCACCGCCGTTGTCGGACATGAATACCACGAGCGTTTTTTCGTCGATCCCGTTTTGCTTGAGCGCCTTCAGGATTTCGCCGGTCGACCAGTCG
This sequence comes from Verrucomicrobiales bacterium, assembly GCA_028817635.1. Lineage (GTDB taxonomy): Bacteria > Verrucomicrobiota > Verrucomicrobiia > Limisphaerales > UBA1096 > UBA1096. Next base: position 1,963 of record JAPPPH010000155.1, read on the forward strand.
ATCTCCTCCACCGTGTCGCCCCATTTGCCGTTGGCCGACTTGCCGGCGAAGCGCTCGCTCGAGAACTGCGGCCAGTGCGGCATGGTGTGAGGCAGGTAGAGGAAAAACGGCTTGGCCTTGTTTTGCTCGATAAAGCGGATGGCCTCCTCAGTGTAACGCCGGGTGAGCAGGCGCTGATCCGGTTCCTCCTCAATCACCTTCTCCATCCGCAGCAAAGGCAGCGGCGGATAACGGTTTTTCACGCGACTGGTCTTGCCCATGTCGTTGGAAAAAGGGATGCCAAAGTAATAGTCGAACCCGTGCCGAGTCGGCAGAAACTCTGGC
>JAPPPH010000164.1:0-404 GCA_028817635.1 Verrucomicrobiales bacterium
GCAGTGACCGCCGTGTCTTCGCCGATGCCTCCGGATACGATGATGAATGGGATATCGAGCTTGGTCTCCTGCAGCAGCTCAAGCGCTTTCGGAGCACTAAACTCGGGCATGTTGTAATCAGCCAAAATAATTTCCCAATCGACCGAAGCGAGTGCCGCGCTCATTTGGGGGGCAGTCTCCACTCTCCTGAATTCCGGCTCGAACCCTCCCGCTTTCAGCAGCCCCACCAACATTCGAGCGTCGAATTCCGAGTCCTCCACCACCAGCACACGCAACGGCCGTTTCTCGGGCGCGGACTCGGTGGCTTGATTCACGGTGTCGCTCATGACTGCTTCGCTTGGCCAAACTAAACCGTGCGCTTGGTTTTGCGAAGCCTTGTTTGCACCGAGCGTGTTTTGATTGAC
>JAPPPH010000164.1:414-2279 GCA_028817635.1 Verrucomicrobiales bacterium
TGGCCAAGCGGAAAGCATCGCCGCCACATACTCTCAAACACTCATGAAGCGACATTCACGATTCATAGCGCTTGGCCTCTGCGCTTCGTTCCTGGTGGAGCACGTCTCCGCTGATTCATTCACCCTTAACACGCGACACCGCGTTCGGGATGCCGCCGGCCTTTGGGCCGTGAGCGAACAAAAGGTTTTATGGGAGGCTAGCGAGACTGCTGTCATCGTCTGCGACATGTGGGACTTGCACCACTGCAAAAACGCCGTCGGCCGGGTGGGCGAATTGGCGCCTCGCATGAACGAGTTTTTGAACAAGGCACGCAGCAAGGGTGCGTTCATCATCCATGCGCCTTCGTCCTGCACTAACTTTTACAAGGATCACCCCGCGCGCAAGCGAGCCATCGACGCACCGAAGGCGGCCAATTTCCCGAAGGCGATTGAAAACTGGTGTCACTGGATCGACAAGGTGGAGGAAAAACAGGGCTACCCCATCGACCACTCCGACGGCGGCGAAGACGACGACCCTGTGGAACACGCCGCTTGGGCCAAGCACCTCGCCGAGATCGGGCGCAACCCTCGTAGCCCGTGGAAGCGTCAGGTAGACTTGATCGATATCGACGGCGAACGCGATGCCATCAGTGATAACGGATTTGAAATCTGGAATCTACTTGAAGCACGCGGCATTAAGAACGTGATGCTCGTCGGGGTCCATACCAACATGTGCGTACTCGGTCGCCCGTTCGGACTGCGCAACATGACTCGCAACGGGAAAAACGTGCTACTTGTCCGCGACCTGACGGACGCGATGTACAACCCCGCTCGCTGGCCATACGTAAACCACTTCCGCGGCACAGAGCTAGTCATCGAACACATCGAGGAACGCGTCTGTCCGACCACCACCAGCGACCAATTGCTCGGCGGCGAACCGTTCCGGTTCAAAGGTGACAACCCGCCGCATGTCGTTTTCATGATTGGCGAGAAGGAATACAGCACCGCATCCACTCTGCCAGATTTTGCAAAACGCCAACTCGAATACCGAGGCGTGCGCTGCACGTTTGTTCATGTCGATGAAAACGACGCAAACGACTTTACCGGCCTCGAGGCTCTAGAGGACGCCGACCTACTTTTCATCAGCGTCCGGCGTCGCACTCCGCCGAAGGCTCAAATTGAGTTAATCCGGGCGCATTTGGCGAAAGGCAAACCGGTGGTGGGCATACGCACAGCGAGCCACGCATTCGACCGTGAACCACCCAGTGCCCAACATGTCCGCTGGGCAGAATTCGATGGCACAATTCTCGGCGTCGATTACAACGGCCATTACGGCAACAAACCTCCCAAGTCACCCACCACCATCGTGAGCATAAACGGTCCCCATGCCAAACACCCGATCCTGACCGGGATCAACCCCGACTCGTTCGAGGCCAAATCCCATCTGTACAAAAACAAAACACTCTCCAGTCATGTTAAAGTGCTACTCAACGGCACGCTCAAGGGGCGAGATGAAATCAACGAACCCGTTGCTTGGATAAACACCGTCAACGGTAGCCGAGTTTTTTACACCTCGCTCGGCAGCACCGGAGACTTCACGCTGCACGGTTTTCAGAGACTACTTTTGAACGGCGTCCTTTGGGCGCTCGACAAACCCATCCCGCCCGACGATCCGCGAGTGATCGTCCACAAATAACCCAACCGCATGCAAAAGGAAATAGAGCCGGTCTCCCCGAGGAAATTCACGGTCGATCGTGCGGTTGAAATGTACAACCGCCAACTCGCCTTTCGAATGCGAGAGGCAGAATCCTATGGCTTCGGAGATGTCGCGGTGAACCGCCTGCTTGGTCTCGGTTCACTCAAACGGGAGAACATCATCGTTGAAG
>JAPPPH010000400.1 GCA_028817635.1 Verrucomicrobiales bacterium
CGACATGGCGGCGCGAACCCTCCAAAATGCACTCGATAAAAAAGAGGTGATGGACGACGAGAAAAACCATCTCCTTTATCAATTGGGCTGCGTGCTTGATACGATGGATAAAAAGGAAGAGTCCATCGAGCAGTTTAAGCAAATCTATGAGCGTGACATCGGCTACAAAGATGTGGCGGACCGGGTCGACGCCTACTACATGAGCCTCGGGTAGGCTTCAGAAACAGAGATGAATTCAATGACCGGTTATGGGCGGGGCGATAGCTCAGCCAAGGGGGTGCAGTTGACGGTGGAGATCAGTTCAGTCAACCGCAGGCAGGTTGAGGTCGCCGTGAGTCTGCCGAGCGAGTTAGACTCGCTTGAGGCGGACTTGAGGAAAATTATTCTTACCGCCATCGCCCGGGGGCGCGTCTCCGGTAAGGTGACGCTACAGCGCCCCAGCGGCAAGGCAAGTCGGTCGATTCAAGTCAACGAAGCCCAAGCGGAAGCCTATAAAAAGGCGCTGGCCAAGTTGGCGAAAGGGATGGGTGTGCAAAATGATTTGTCGCTGGAGACCATCCTGCGAATGCCCGGTGTGTTGGAAACCGGTGAAGATTCGGTTGATCCGCAAGCGATGCTGCCAGTGCTTAAACGTGCGCTTGGCCAAGCGCTGGATCAATTGCAGGTGATGCGGGCAAAAGAGGGTGGTAATTTGGGGAAAGACTTGGCCAAGCGCGTGGCCAGTCTTCGGCGAATAACCAAGCGTGTGACCAAGCGCGCACCGAAAGTGCTCGAGCATCATCGCGCCCGGTTAATGGAGCGCCTTGCCAAGGCCGAAGTCGAGGTACCCAATGCTGATGATGAACGATTTCTGCGCGAGGTGGTTTACTTCACTGATCGGTCCGATATTTCAGAGGAACTAACCCGGTTGGAGAGTCATTTTGAACAAGTGGATGGATGTCTGGAGTCACAGGAACCGGTTGGTCGTAAGCTCGATTTTCTTGCACAGGAGATGTTTCGTGAGGTGAATACCATCGGATCAAAAGCCAATGACAGCGAGATTTCACAGGAAGTTGTCTTGCTGAAAACGGAGTTGGAAAAAATACGCGAGCAGGTGCAAAATGTTGAATGAGTGGGGAGGCTTCCAGTAGGTCGTTGTTGATCGTGATTTCGGCACCGTCCGGTTGTGGCAAGACGACGTTGTGTGACAATGTCCGATCTGCGTTGCCAAGTGTTAAGCGGGCGATCACTTGCACCACGCGCGCCCCGCGTGAGGGTGAAGAGGATGGTGAGGACTACTACTTTCTAGGTGAGGACGAGTTCCTGGCAAGGGTCGAAGGGGGAGAGTTTTTGGAAAACGCGGTCGTGCACGGCAACCATTACGGCGTGTTGAAATCCGAGCTTCGAGCCAGGCTCGCCGAGGGGAACGATGTGTTGCTGAACATCGACGTGCAGGGTGCCGCTACGATCCGGGAGCGAGCCGAGAGTGACCCGGTTTTGAGTGAAGCATTGGTTACGATCTTTCTTAATCCCCCGGACCTGAGCGAACTGGAAAATCGACTGAGGGGGCGCGGTACGGATTCGGAGGAAATCATCACCCAGCGCTTGGTAATCGCGAAGGATGAAATTGCCCAGAGCAACCTGTTCGACTATACCCTGACCAGCGGCTCGCGAGAGGCTGACCTCGAGCAGATGCTCAGGATAATCGAGACCGCACGTAACAAGATTTCGGAGGACATTTCCGACAGTGAGTGAACCCAAACATATTGTGCTCGGGGTGAGCGGGTCGATCGCAGCGCACAAGGCAATCGACCTGGCGAGTTTGCTCACCAAGGCTGGGCACAGCGTAGACGTGGTGCTGACCCGCGATGCGCAGGAATTCGTCAAACCGCTGCCATTTCGGACACTGACCCGCAGGCCGGTGATCTCGAGCCTGTATGATGAAGACGAAACTGGGGTGACGCATATCCGCTCTGCTGACACCGCCAATTTGATGGTGGTTGCCCCGGCTACGGCGAACACGATTGCCAAACTCGCGCACGGGATTGCGGATGATGCGCTGGGGTGTGTGGCGTTGGCATTGAACCCGAATGCGCCGATGCTAATTGCCCCGGCGATGAACGGGAAGATGTGGCATCATCCGGCGACCCAAGCCAATGTTGAATTGTTAAAGGGGCGGGGTGTAGAATTTATCGGGCCTGACGAGGGGATGTTATCATGCGGGTATGAAGGGATGGGACGGCTTTGGCCGGTCGAGGGGATTGCTGACCGAACGTTGAAACTCCTGAGTGGAGTGG
>JAPPPH010000210.1:0-19840 GCA_028817635.1 Verrucomicrobiales bacterium
CTCAAAATGCGTCTTGGTGGAGGGGTTCAACACCTTTGGCTTGGTGCCGTCGCGGTTAACGGCGTAGAGCCCTCCGTTTGGGAAGTTGTTTTTGTTCTTCATCTCGAAGATCAGCCGGGTGTTGCTGACCCACGTGAAATTGCTCACCTCGTTTTCTGTCTCTCTTGTGCAACCAAACGTTTTACGATCGGATAGCCGGATGGTGATGAGGTTGTTTTTGCCTTCCTGTGGAGCGATTGCCGCCAACCATTTGCCGTCCGGCGACAGGCGCATGCGGCGGAATTCCGGGGCCTTAAAAAACGTCTCAATCGGCAGTTTCTCCGCTTGGCCAAGCGGAACACAAAACACCAGCGCTTGGCCCAGCGCGAGGAGGCGGAACAGGGAAATCATGGAGTGTCTCATTCGTAAGTGGTGACTGTGTTGAACACCAACGGCTCAAGCCGAGTGTATGCTACCGGCAAAGCCGTTTGAAAAGAGAAAAAAAATCCCGTGGCCAAGCGGCCACGGGATCCTGAAAGGGTTACAGCTTGATTAGAAGCGAACCGAGATACGCCCGTATAGCATGGTGCCCATCGGGTTGTGCCCGGCAGCAGCGTATGAGTACCCCTCGGCTTCACTGTCAGACCATGGCGCCTCTTCATCGGTGACGTTTGCGGCACCCAATGACAGGGTGGCAGAATCCGTGACCTGGTAACTAGCGTGCAGATCCAGCGTGGTGTGTGAATCCACCTCTGAAACGGCGCCGTACAACTGGTCAAAGCTGTCCACGTAGTAGACGGTCGCGCCCAGACTATATTTGTCATAATACCAGAACAGCGAGGTGTTCCCGCGCCACTCCGGCACGCCATAGGAACCGGCCTCATCGATGAACGATGCCGGGGAACCGTCGTCGTTCTTTGGGCGCGGCTTGTTGTCGTACTTGTACAAGTACGTGGCAGACAAACCTGAAACGAACCTACCCACGGAGGTATCGATCTTGTACTCAACACCGAAGTCCAGCGCGTCCACGTGCTGTTCCGCGAGGTTCAAGTAGGAGTTGTTAATGTATTGAATGCTGCCCGGGATACCCTTCTCCTTGTCCTCATCCGTTTGCGGGTTGCGAACGATCTTGTCCTTGAAGAGGTCCTCGTTGTTCAGCATGTACTGGGCTCCAATACTGCTGATCACATTCTCCATTTCGTGGCTGCTCCAGTTGACGCTGGCCTGCAGTTCCATGTTCTCAGGCATCGGAATGTCGATCACCGCACCGAGCGAGATACTGTCAGTCTCTTCCGGCATGAGATCCTCGTTACCACCCGATTTGCTCCGATACTGCATGCCGTCATCACCTCGGGCCGGGTCACGGAGGAACGGGTAGGAGATACTCTCGCCCATGTATAACTGATAGAGGGAGGGTGCTTTGAACGCAGTCTGGTAGGTGGACCGCAGCAAAAGGCGTTCCCAAGGGGCGTACTTGATGCCCACCTTCGGATTGTCGGTGGAACCAAAGTCGCTGTACTGCTCGAAACGCCAGGCTGCCTGAACACCGAGTGTGTGGATCCCGGTCACGCGGTTTTCCTCTCCGATGATCGGAACCATGAACTCAACATACTCGGCCTCACGGGAACGGTCGCCTGCGTTGGAGGTGCCACCCGATGCCACAATCTTGTTGGCCATCGAGAGGCTGTCGCCCACATCTGAGGAGTTTTCCTTGGCTGTCTCGGCACCGATCGCCATGGCGAGCATGCCGCCCGGCAATTCGTAAAGATCGCCAGCAGCCTTCACGTCCCACATCTGTAGTTCAGACTGGGCATTGCGCATGGTGTTCACCTTCAGGCCTTCGATGACATTCGGGTTGTTGATACCAAGACCCGATCCGAACACGTTATATGCAGTGGCGGGATCGCTGGAGGCCAGAGCTTCCTTGAAGGCATCTGCGGAAACGTAATTTCGGCCGAAATCAACGGTATCGATCTTATTATATAAGAACGCTGTTTCGCCACGCCAATTGTCTCCGATGTTGAACCTTACACCAGGAAGTACTCTGAACGAGTCAGTGGAGATATCAGACAAACGCGGTCCTGTTTCAGTGAGTCGGTGACGGAATGTAACGTCCTCACCAAAAGGATTGAATGCATTTGATGCTGGCAATGTCCCCCAAGTATCGGTGTTTAAGTCACCGAAAGCTGGGGTCGGTGCCATCTTGGAGTGGGTGTTCATCTTCCGGTAGGAAGTATCGACGAACAGGCTGGCGTAGTCGGTCAGGGTGTAGTTCACACGACCGGACGCACCGTAGCGCTCGATCTCCGGGGTCAGGGTCATCCACGGGTTGTAGTCAAACCGATTGATACCCGGGGCGGCGATGATCTCCTCAGCGGTCGGGGTTCCAGTGCTATCGCCCGGCACCTGATAGAATCCAGACTCATAGCCGTTCTCGGATCCGGGAAGAATCTTTATGGATCCCGGGTTGCCAGAGGACGAACGGAAGTCGTAACCACCGTTGGGTACCTGATTGGCGCTGGCGGAAAGCGGTCGGTCATCCATCTGTGATGAATTACGTTGCGTGTATTCCAAGTTGATCCATGCGCTGCCGTTTTCACTGGTGGTGCCACCGGTGATGGAATAACGCTGCGTACCCACGTCAGTGTGGGTGGAGTTGCTGTAGCCTGCATCGATCTGCAGACCGTCGAAATCCTTGCGGGTAATGATGTTGACCACACCGGCAACAGCATCCGAACCATAAATGGCGGAGGCCCCGTCGAGAAGAACCTCAACCCGTTCAATGACTGACATCGGGATACCGTTCAAGTCAGTGAAGGTTGCGGTTTGGTTTTGGGCCATCGAGTAGTTGGCTACACGGCGACCGTCCACCAACACAAGCGTGTAGCCCATTCCCAGACCACGCAGCGAGACACCGGAGGAACCGGGCGCGAACGAGTTCTGGAATTTTTCGTCGTACGAACCGGCGTTGTTTTGTGGCAGGCGGCGCAGCAGTTCGCCAACCGTTTCAGCGCTGGAACGATTGATTTCCTCGCGGTCGATGGTCACGACCGGGGAGGGGCCTTCCAACTCCACAGTGGGAATGTTGGAACCGGTGATGACGACGGGCGCCAATTCGCCTTCGTCATCCTGGGCGATGGCCGGCATGGTCGCCAACGGTACGCCCAAACTCATGAGAGCGGCGGTCTTTACCGCGGTTCTCATCTTCTTCGTTTTTGCTCTATAGGCACGTTTCATAATGGGTTCACTAACCTCTTGGGGTCTTGTTTGGTTCTATTTCGATTGCTCAGTAAAAAAATGTACGACGCTGCGGGAGCAGGGGCAGTACACATATTTTGGCGGGAGGCTCAACCCGCCTCCGCTCCCTGTCAAGCCTGATATAAAGTTTTTTTTGCTCATTTTCAGACGGTTAGGGTGCTTTATTTTGACGCCTGACAGCGCTTGGCCCATCTTGACCCGACATTTTGAGTCTGGATTCACCAGACCCGAAGGCCAACTTGGCCGGATTGTGCGAATCTCCCGTTTTTCAGCCCCTGCTCAAAAACGCGGAGAGGGGGGGAGTATTGTCTCTCGACGGGATCAGCCAAGGCGGCGAAGCCTTTATTTCCGCAGTTCTGGCCCAAATACACCCCCGCCGGCCGGTCGTAGTGGTTTGCCCAACCGTACAGGCGCAGGAGCAGGCGCATCAGGAACTCGAGACCTGGCTGCCCCGCTTGGCCAAGCGCAACGGCAGAGCCGCCGTACCTCAGTTTTTCCCGGCATGGGACGTTTTACCGCACGAGTCCCGCCTGCCGCACGCCGACGTGCTAAGCGAGCGGCTGGAGACGCTCATCCACTTGGCCAAGCGTCCGAAGTCCGCGGGTCCCGCCCCGGTGATCGTCACCAACGGCATCGGCTTCCTGCAGCGCACCTTCACCCCGGCCCAGTTGAAAAAGCGGTTTCGCCGATTCGTGCTGGGCGACCGGATTGATCCGCTCGACCTCATCGAGTGGCTTGAGGATCAGGGCTACGAGCCGGAAGCGCAGGTCAGTCAAAAGGGCGAGATCGCCCTGCGCGGTGGCATCCTCGACGTGTTCCCGCTGGCCAGCCCCTGGCCGGTGCGCTTTGAGTTTTTCGGGGACGAGATCGAGTCGCTGCGGACGTTCGACCCGCACACGCAACTCACGCGCGACAAAATCGAACAGGTCACCCTCTCGCCCGGCGGCGAGTTGGGCATCCTCAAGCAGCAACTTTCTGCCGACGCAAAATACCCGACCGACCGACTGGCCGGGCATTTGGCCGGTGAACCGGTTTATATCTTTGTTGAGCCAGAGGAGATCGCTGAGTGTGCGGCCGACTACCTCGAGCAGGTGCCGGAGGTCGATCCGTTTCATGACACTTGGGAGGTCGCGCTTGGTCAGGCGCGAGACCACGGCACGGTGGTCGAGATGCGAGAGGCGGGCGACGACAGCCTTCTGCCGGTACAGAGCCTCGACACGTACCGGCCGCTTGGCCAGGCGGCCGATGATCCGCAAATCGCCGAGGCGCAGCGTTGCGAGTTTTTTCACCAGCTCCACCGCTGGCTTCGAAGTGGGCACACGGTGTGGGCGGTGTGCGGCACAGAGGGCGAGCTGCAGCGGTTCGACGAACTGTGGACCGAGTATGGCTTGGCCAAGCGCGATGACGAACCGCAGCCGGTACGAGTGCTTGGCCAGGTTTCGCGGGGGTTCCTCATCGAGCCGGCCAAGCTGGTCGTCGTCACCGACTCGGAGATTTTTGGCCGCACCCGTTCGCAGCGGCCGCGTCGGCTCAAGTCGCCCCACGCCTCCGCCACGCGCTCCGCGCTCGAGATCGATTTTACCGACCTGAGCGTGGGTGATTACGTCGTGCATTTGCAGCACGGCATCGGGCGTTACCTTGGGCTGAAGGTGTTGCCGGTGGAGACGCGCACGACGCGTTCCGGCCGCGAGAAAACCGAGGGCGGACAGGAATGCCTCGTGATCGAATTCGGCACGCGCGACCCGGAACAGGAACCGCCCAAGCTGTTCGTGCCGGTGTCTGAGGCGCACCTTGTCAGCAAATACGTCGGCACCGGCAAGGCCAAGCCGCCGTTGAGCATCCTCGGCGGCAAACGCTGGAGCAAGGCCAAGGCCGATGCCGAGAAAGCTGTCGCCGATCTCGCGGCGGATCTGCTGAAAATTCAGGCGTCGCGCGAGGCTCAGCCGGGGCACGCCTACGGCGGGGACACGCCGTGGCAGCGGGAATTCGAAGGGTCGTTTCCGTACGAGGAAACCCGCGACCAGTGGTCAGCCATCCAGTCTGCCAAGCAGGACATGGAACGGCCGCGCCCGATGGACCGGCTCATTTGCGGCGATGTTGGTTTTGGCAAAACCGAGGTGGCCATCCGGGCGGCGTTCAAGGCGGTGATGGGTGGGCGGCAGGTGGCCGTGCTCGTGCCGACCACCGTTTTGGCGCAGCAACACTACAACACCTTCCGCGAGCGCATGGCCGAGTTCCCGATCTCGGTGGAACTGCTCTCGCGGTTCCGATCCAAAAAACAGTCGGACGCCACCGTCGACGGGCTGGCCGCCGGCTCGGTCGATATCGTCGTCGGCACGCACAAGCTCATTCAAAAGAACGTTCGGTTCAAGGAACTCGGGCTGGTGATCATCGACGAGGAACAACGCTTCGGCGTGCTGCATAAGGAGAAGCTGAAAATGCTGCGGCAGACGGTGGATGTGTTGACGCTCACCGCCACGCCAATCCCGCGCACGCTGCACATGGCCCTCACCGGCGCGCGCGACATGAGCACCATCGAGACGCCGCCGCAGGATCGGCTGCCGATCGAGACCACGGTGATCGAGTTCAACGAAAAGATCATCCGCAACGCCATCCAGCGGGAGCTGAATCGCGGCGGACAGGTTTTCTTTTTGCACAACCGGGTGACCACCATCGAGACCATGGCCGAGCGCATCCGCAAACTCGTGCCCAAGGCGCGGCTGATCGTTGGCCACGGTCAGATGCCAAGCGGCGTGCTCGAGAAGGTGATGACCCGGTTCATCAACGGCGAGGCGGACATCCTGCTCTCGACCACCATCATCGAGAGTGGCGTCGACATTCCGAACGCCAACACGATGATCATCGACCGCGCCGACCGCTTCGGCCTGAGCGAGCTGTACCAACTGCGGGGGCGGGTTGGCCGGTACAAGCACCAGGCCTACGCCTACCTGATTTTGCCGAGGCACGCCGCGCTGCTCTCCGACGCCCGCAAGCGCATCAGCGCGCTCAAGCAATATTCCAAGCTCGGGAGCGGCTTCAAGATTGCCATGCGCGATCTCGAGATTCGTGGTGCCGGCAACATCCTTGGCTCACAACAAAGTGGCCACATCACCGCCGTCGGGTTCGAGCTGTACTGCCAACTACTGAAGCAAAGCGTAAAGCGGTTGAAAGGCGAGAAGGTCGAGCGCCGGGTGGAGGTCACCGTATCGATCGATTTTCTTGCATTGAACCCCGGCGAGGAACGAGCCGCTGAACGGGAAAAAGCCAAGCCGGAGGAGCCGAAGTTTGAAGTGCGCGTACCCCGCTCCGTCGCGGCCTCGGTTGACGAGGACGAAGTTGAAACCCCGGCGTACAACCCGCAGCCCGAGCCAAGGGATGTCGGGCGTGTCCCGGCGTATCTGCCGTTCGACTACATTCCAGACACCCGCCAACGCATCATTCTCTACCGTAAACTCGCCCAACTCTCGAACGAGGACGAGTTGACCCAGTTAAAAGCGGAGATACGCGACCGATTCGGCCCGATGCCCAAGCCGGTAGAGCGTCTGCTGCGGGTGGCGGAGTTGAAGCTGTTGGCCGCGCCGAAAAACGTGACCTCCATCGAGACCCGGGACGACAAAATCATGTTCACCCGCAATGGCAGCCTGCTCACGCTTGGTGGCAAATACCCGCGCTTGGCCAAGCGCACCCCGGACGGCCGACTGGGCGAATTGAAAAGGCTGCTGAAGGCGCTGTGAGCCAAGCGCTTGGCCAAGCGCGTCAGCGGTCGAGGCTGATTCGACTGCGGAAAAACAGGTACACCACTCCGCCGGCCAGGCTCCACAACAGACTCCCCGCAAATGCGAGGATCGAGAGCGTCAGCGCCTGCTTGTTCTCGATGCCGATCGCCGTGGCAGAGAGCAGCCAGACGTATAGGTTTTCCCGGACGCCGATTCCGCTTGGCGTGATCGGCAGGGCACTGATGCAGATGATTGCCGGGACGATCAGCATTAACACCGGCAGATGCCGGCCCATCTCAATGCCAAGCCCCCAGCCAAGCGCGACGATTTGCAGCACGCAGGCCAAGCTCAACAGCATCGACCAGCCAAGCACCCGGGGAAGAACCCCGGGGTTCTCGCCGAACGACCGGCAGGCCTCGATGCAGCGGACGAGCGCGTCGCCCTTGGGTAATCTGGCCAACAGTGACTCGAACTTGAGCCGTGGCTTGGTCGGCCCACCCCAAAACGAAAGCACCACCACCAGCCCGCTCAGAAAAAGCATCCCCAGCACCACCAGCATCACCGCCATGAAGCGTTGCTGACTCATCACGACGTTCCAGTTCAGCAGAGCCATCACCGAGCAAAAGAGCAGCATCGCAAACAGGCCAAGCAGCCGGTCCACCACCACGGTCGTCACCGCCTCGGCTTTTCGGTGGGATGTTTCGCCGGCGGCAAAGTAGGCCTTGAGCAGGTCGCCGCCGGTCGACCCGAGAAGGAAGGAATTGAAAAAGTGGGCCACCAGCGAGATGCTGGTTGCACGGCCAAACGAGAGGTGTAGCCCCTGCACGTCGAGGACGATCCGCCAACGGACGACCCCGATCAGGATGGTTGCCCCCATGAATATCAACGAGGCCAGCAGCCAGCCAATGTCCACGCCGGAAATCGTTTGCCACAGGCTGGACGGGCCGATGGTCCAGCTCTCGCGGATCTGTTCTCCCAGCGAAAGTTCTGCCCAGTTTCGGCCATCAAGCTGGAGGGCGTTTTCCGCCTCACCGGCAAAGATGGCGTGCAGAATCCACGCCACCAAAACGACGCAAACCGCCAGTTTTAGCGTGAATTTCAGTGCCTGTGACTTGGAGGCCACTACTCGCCCCAGATGGATTTCAGGTGCGCCACACCCTCTTTTGCCGCGTCCGGCTTGAGGCTCGGACTCAGCTCGAACACCTTGATGTGTTCCGGCTTCACGATGTGCTTGAGGCCCTCGTAGTCGATCATTCCCCGCCCCGGCGGACGGTGGTCGCGCGCCGGGAACTCGACATCGTGCAGATGAAAACCGCCCAGCCTCGGAGCCATGGATTCTAGGTGAAGTTGGTGATGAATGAAGCCAAGGTTCTCCTTGATTTGCGCGTGGCCGATGTCGTGCCAGTAGCAGACCGTTGGGTCATCAAATCTTTGGAAGAAAAAATCCCAGTCCGTGTCGATTGGGATTTCTTCGAGGTCCTCGCGGATCTCGATTCCCAGCTTGATGCCGCGCATGGAGGCCTGCTCGGTGATCCTCTCCAGCATCTCGTAGGCAAGGTCGCAGTATTTGACCTTTGCCTTTTCACGTTTCAACTCTGCCTTTTGGCAAAGTTTTTGGTACTTGGGCGTGTCCTGTTTTCCCGCCTCGAGGAGATCGATCAACTTGTCGGTGTAATTCCGCATGTCGATCTCGCCCATGTGCAGCACGATCAACTTGGCCCCGAGTTGATCCGCCATCTCGATGGTTTTCATCGTGTGCTTGTAGGCGTTCTCCCGCTCGCGAACGTTGGTGGAGGAAAACTTGAACACATTCGGGTTGGCGTGCTTGCACCCGATCGGCAGCGGGCAAAAGTTGTGCAACGTGGAAATTTTGATCACACCCGCCTTGTGCGCGTCGATGATTCCCGGCACGAGGCTGAGCCGGATACCGTGGCTTAACTCCGCATATTCAAACCCGAGGTCGCGAATCTCCTCGAGCATCGCGCGGCCGTCGGTGTGGCGGTGGGAATTCCAGCAGGTGGAAAACGAATACATGTCCAAAAAAATAGCCGGAAGCCACCCAGGTAGGCAACTTCCGGCCAATAAATTGATTTACACTAGCTGTTGTTTGCGTAGCGCGTTCTCAGCATTTGGGAAAACTTGGCAACCTTCATCTTGCGGCGGCGCCGCACGCTTGGCTTTTCATAGTAGCGGTTGTTGCGCGCATCCTTGATCACATTCTCGCGGTCGAGACGCTTCTTCAACCGGCGCAATGCCTTGTCCAAGGTTTCTCCTTTTCTGATACGTATTTCCGTCAAAAGTGGCTCACTTCCTTTCTTTTTTTCTATGCCAACCGGTCGGGCGATACGCCTCTTGGGCCGTCGGCAGGCGGCAAACTAAGGGCGACCCCACCCTTTGTCAACTCGCAAAAAAGAGACAATTTGTCCCACATTTGCAAATTGTGAATAACTGGTGAGAAACTTTCCAACACCAAGCCAAAAAAACCGTTTTTCAAGTGAAAAACATCCTTTTTTGCAAAATCAGACTGGGTGGATAAAAGTTGGTTTTTGGGCGTTTTCGGGCAACTTATCGCCCGAAATACAAAGGAGTTACGCCTGTTCAGCGTCCAAGGTAGGCGTCTCGGCCTGCGACTAAAGCGGCCATCTTTCGATCGGCGACACTGCGCGGCAGCATCCAGAATCCGCAGTCGGGGTGAACCCACTTGATGCGATCCATCCCGAGTACGTTGACAGCGTTCTCGATTCGCTTTGCGATGACGTCAGCCGACTCCACTTCGTTGTCCTTGATATCGACCACGCCGACACCGAGCTTGGTTTCCGGCTTGAGTTCCCTGAAAGCATCCAGTTCGTCGTAACCGCGCCGCGCGAATTCGAGCACGAGGTGATCCACGTCGAGTTTGTTGAGGAATGGCATGAGGTCTTTCCAGTAACCTTTCTGGATGGATTGGCCGCCGTAGTTGCCGAAGCAAAGGTGCAGCGACTTTTCGCCGCGGATGCCACTGAGCGCATGGTTAAACGGCTCGTGCGCCCACTCGGCATCCTCTGCGTGGCCGGTGAGGTGCGCCTCGTCCATTTGAATCACCTGCGCGTCGATCGACTCGACCTGTTTGCGCAGCACCTCGGCGATGTCCATCGTTAACTGTCGAATGTCGCCGTAGTGCCGGTCAATCAGTGTTCGCGACAACATGTACGGCGCGGTGAAGGTGAACATCGTGCTGGCCGAGCTGAGGCCCTTGAAAAACTGCCAGTCACGCGGGAGGTTCAGCGTTCCCTCCGTGACGGCGCTCTCCACCACACCAGCCGGCTGTGTGCGAAAGCCCATCCGCTGCTCGGCGGCGAACTTGGCCAAGTCCTCACGGGTAATGGTCGATGAAATGCCGCCCATCGGCCGGATGAAATAATCGATCATGCCGTTCGTCTGCGGATGGCTGACGTCGAAGCGGGACAGTTCGCCATCGGAGATCAGGTCGATACCGGCCAGCTCCTGAGTCTTGAGCACGACCATGATCGCGTCGCGAAGCGTGGGGGTGGAGGGGTTGGTGCTGAGCCAGGACGGGATCGGATAACTGCCGACCACCTTGGTTTTGATTTCCGGTTCTGCCATTGCGGCGCGGATAATGCGTGGCAAGGGTAGGGCTGTCGAGAGTGCGCTTGGCCAAGAGCTAGATCGTCCGGGCCAATTCCTCGCGCAGCTTGGCCAAGGGCTCCGACCAGTCGCCTGGCTTGGCCTGCCGGAAGAGTCGCATGGATGGATACCAAGGGCTGTCGGTTCGTTCCAGCATCCAGCGCCAATCAGGGGTCGCCGAGAGCAGCAGCCACGTTGGCTTGCCAAGCGCACCGGCCAGATGGGCCACGGCGGTGTCGATCGTGATGATCAGATCAAGCTGTTCCATCAGCGTGGCGGTCGAGGCGAAATCGTCCATTAATGGCGATAAATCCGCGATTTTCTCCTCCACACCGGCCCGGCCGGGGTCGTGCGCCGCGTCGCCCAGTTGCAATGAGAAAAACAGCGTTCGCTCCTGCTCCAGCAACGGTATTAGCAACTCGAACGGCACCGAGCGCCGGTCGAGGCTTTGGCTGCCAGACCCCTGCCAGACGAGGCCGACCCGCAGGACGCCTTTCGTCTCCGGCAACTCCAGCCCGGCTTGGCTTTGGGCTTTGAGGTACGGTGCCGGGCCGGGGATTGAGTCGAGCGTGGTACCGAGCAGCCGGGGCAGGCTGAACATTGCCTGATGGCAGTGATATGTAACCGTGCTGGTGTGGCCTGTGGCCACCTCGCTGACTCCGGGCGCGTCGGCCAACAGCCGGGCGAGCGCCGGGGGACAACCGACTTTGACCGTTGCCCCCATCTCCACCAGCTTGGGCACGTAGCGGATGGCTTGGATGGTGTCGCCGTAGCCTTGTTCCGCCCGCAGGAAAATCGTCTGGCCACTCAGGTCGCCACCGCCCCAGAGCGGGGTGGAGTCATCAAGTTGCGGGGTGTTTCGATTGGAGAGTTTCCAACGCCACTCGTAGTCGTCCCACGCTGCGGGAAATTCACCCCGCAGCGCTCGCACCCAGAACCGACCCCAGTGAGCGTCGGCGTTGTCCGTGTTCAACTCGGTCGCCCGGTTGAATGACTCGAGCGCGCTGTCGAGCTGGCCGGCGTCCTGCAGTGCGGAACCGAGGTATCGGTGGTTTTCAGAATTGTCCGGGGCCGCCTCCACTGCGTGCCGATAGGCCTCGACTGCCTCGTCGATGCGATGAAGATGCTCGAGCCCGAGGCCCAGGTCGCGCCATGAGTCATCCCAGTTTGGCTCTATGGCAAGGCCGGCTCGCCACCAGTCGATAGCCTCGGTCAGGCGCTCGTATTGGCGGAGATAATTGGCGAGCGCAAGGGCAACCCGTGCCGAGTCCGGCTTGGCCTTGGCCAAGCGCTCCAGACGCGGGATGATCTCCTCCGGTTCGCCCTGTTCGTCGAGCAGTTGCACCAGCGCGAAGGTGGCCGCCTCATGCTCCGGATCGATCACAAGTGCCTTGCCAAATTCCTCGCGGGCGGTGCCGGCATCACCGTGGCGTTGCCAGGCGATGCCCATCTTCACGTGCAGGTTGGCTTGGGGCGCCGATTGTGCCGCGAGGTGCCCCCAGAAGTCCGCCGCTTCGTCCCAGCGCTCCTCTTGTTCGAGTAGTTCGGCTGTTTTTTTCAGCAGACCGGGGTGTTGCCCGTTAACCAGCAGGCCACGATGGCAGGCGTCGATGGCGGACTCCACAAGATGTTCGTCGTCGCCGAGATCTTCGGCCAAGGCCAACTGGCCGTCGGCGTAGTTCGAGAATCGCTGCAGCACGGTTGCAAACTGCTCGTCGGCCTCGGCCGCTTGGCCAAGCGAGTTGAGCGCCATGCCCAGTTCAACCAGACTGTCCGGCGCGAGCCACTCGGCACAGGCCAGTGCCGACTCGGTCGCTGTCCGAAGATAGTTTACCCCGTTTTCCGGTCGGCCTTCGCGGCACTCTAGATAGCCCAGCCAGTAGTTGGCGGCAGGGTGGGAGGAGTCAATCTTTAGAACTTGCCCATAAAGCTGCCGCACTTGGCCAAGGTCAGACTCGGCAAAGGCTGACGAGGCACGCTTGGCCAATTCGTCCACTCGCGCCTGATCAGCTTCTTCAAGAGCCATAGTATATTAGCAGTAAACAAGTACGTATGGGTCTAGTGGGGAAATGCGGTCGATGTTAAAAAGCTTGTCGCACATTGAGGCACTAAGGGTTTTGCCCTTTGGAAACAAAAGAAAGCCGTTAGCGTTGTTGATGTCTCGGGCGAGCGTCATTCCCTCCTGCAACTCGATGAGCAGAATCTCTCGTTCGCCGGTGGGCATCTCGGTCAACGGCACGGCCTTGGCCACGGCGCGGATGGCGTCCGGGTCGTAAATCACGTCGGACAATTCCTCGATCTCAAGCATGGCCTGTATGGGGTCGGCGTGCTTGCTGCAAAAGTCCAACGCCACTCGAAGCAATCGCGCCTCCCAGGGGATCGTTTCGCCCTTAAGTTGGTTGGGGTAGCCCTTACCATTCCAATCCTCGTGGTGCGCCTTGATGAGAGTTATCGCCTCATTGAAAATTGGGAATGACTTTAGAATCTCGGCTGCCTGCAACGGGTGTTGCTCTACGAGTTTCATCTCGTCCTTGTTCAACTTCTCTGGGTCGCGCAGCCAGCGGCGGATGATTGGTCGGTCCACTCCGGGGATAGCGATGTCGTGTAGGGCTGCGGCGTAATAAAGTGTCTCGGCTGCTTTTTTCTCCATCCCAATCGTTTCGGCTAATACCTTGACCAAGGCCATGGTACGTATTGCATTGCTCTTGAGATTAGGATGGAACACATAAAGCAACTCGAGTATGGCTTGGATAATAGTATCAGCATCCCCCTCTACAGCTGTGACGCTGCTGGCGGTGGTTGCGGTAGGAGTTGCGGTAGGAGTTGCGGGAGCTTGATCACTACCGCCACCGCTTTTTTCGAGCAAGCTGACGGTTCGGGCCAAGTCGTTTTTCTCGATTGTTAGTGAAGCGATTTTATCGGATACGCGGTGGAAATCCTCCGCGGTGCGTAGTGTGAGGATCAAGTCCTCGGTCAACCACGGCTTGGTGATGTAGCGGTAAACCAGGCGCTCGCGCAGTGCGGCCTGCACGGCATCGTCGTTTACGCGGCTGGTGAGCAGGAGGCGGGTGGCGTTGGGGTTGCTCCGCTTGGCCTCCTCCAGCACCTCGAGACCTTCCTTGTCGCCACACTTGTCGTCGGCGATCACGATGCCGATCGAACCGCCCTTGAGCAGGTTGATTGCCTCGCTGCCGGTCTTGCTGTTGACGACGATGAACCCCACTGATTTCATGATCTCGGAGAGCGACTCGATGATGATGTCGTTGTCCTCTACCAGCAGGGCGCGTATTTCTGTTTGCTTCTCCTTGACGGCCATTCTGAAATAAATCCAAGCGAGATTTGTACCAACGCGGGCCAAAAGCAAGCCAATGGTGTCAGAGTGCGGGCGGTGAAAACTGATTTCCTCGCCGCCAACGCAGCGGGCCGTTACCATCGGGCCGTGGCATCGAGGATCAAGGTGGCTGTGCTGGGCGTGGGTTCGCTGGGGCAAAACCACGCCCGTATTTACAGTGACCTGCACCAACAGGGCTCCGTGGAATTGATCGGCGTTTACGACACCAACGCCGAACAGGCCAAGGCTGTTGCGGCCAGACACGGCACCCAGGCGCTTGGCTCGGTTGAAGCCGCCGCAGCGGCGGATGCCTTGAGTGTGGTCACGCCGACCACCACGCATCATCGCTTGGCCAAGCCGCTGCTCGAGCAGGGCAAACACCTGTTGATCGAGAAGCCAATGACCGACAATCTCGACGAAGCAGCCGAGCTGGTGCGCTTGGCCAAGCGGCACAACTGCGTGCTGCAGGTCGGTCACATCGAGCGGTTTAACCCCGTGTATGCTTACCTGCAAAAAGCCGCGCAGTCGCCACGCTTCATCGAGTCGCACCGGCTCTCGCCCTACCCGGCTCGGAGCATGGACATCGGGGTGGTGCTCGACCTGATGATTCACGACCTCGACATCGTCCTCGCGTTCGTGGATTCCCCGGTGGAGCACGTGGACGCCGCCGGGGTTCGGGTGCTTAGCCAGTCGGAGGACATTGCCAACGCGCGGCTGCGGTTCGCCAACGGTTGCGTAGCCAACCTGACTGTCAGCCGCGTCAGCCCGGAGCAGATGCGAAAGATTCGAGTGTTTAGCGGTGGCGACGAACCCAGCTACGTGTCACTCGATTACCGCGAACAGAAGGGCTACTACTATCGCCTCGCCCGTGAGGGCGAACAGGAATCGTCCTTTCTCAAGAAACTACTCACAGCCAAGGACAGCACCATCGTCAGCCAGTTTGGCGGCAAACGCGTGGTGCGCGAGCCGGTGCCCATCGAGCGGGAGGAACCGCTCAAGGTGGAACTCGAAAGCTTCGTCCACTGCGTGGAGAAAAAACAGGCACCGGTCGTCACCGGGGAATCGGCGCGGCAGGCGATCGAGCTGGCGCTGGAGATCACCCGCCAGATTCAGGAACAGGCCGACTAGCCCGGCCGGTGGCTAAAGAATTTTCCCAAGAATCTTGTCGGCCTCGACCACGCCTCCGCTGCTGATTGGTCGGTTGTCACCCAGTACAAAGTACTCATCCTCCCCAAGCGTCAGCGGGATCAACCGCGCACGGATACGGCCCTCCCCGTACTCGTCGTACACGGTTCCGTCGATGGTCATTTGGCCTCGTCGGATCGCGACCCGTTCGCCCGGCAGGCCGATGATGCGCTTGAGATAAAACGGTGATTGCCCCTCCTGCCCCAGCACCACCACGTCGCCCCGTTGCGGTGGCTGATCCGTGTATTCCCGCGAGTGCATCCAGAGCGTTTGCCCGTGGTTGAACGTGGGATCCATGCTTTTGCCATCCACGAGAATGCGGCGATACCGCGCCTCGCCATCGGGAAAAAAGTAGTTCAGCACCCCCGTCGTCACCGCCAACAGCACCAGCAAACGAACCATCGTCCAGCGGATGTTTCCGCCGATCAACACCCGCTGCAAAAGAGAGGGGCGCTTGGTCGTTTCCGTGTCCTCTGTGTCCACTGGAGGAGTCTCCCCGCCGGGCGAACGCTTGGCAAGCCGCTTGGCGGGACTCGGTTTTTTCTTCACGCCCAACGCGCGGGCTTCCAGACTGTCGGGCATGACGAAGCGGCGGCTTCTGAAAATCAGCCTTGGCCTGTTGGTGGTCGTTGGCCTGTTTCTCGCCTTCGCACAGCGCGATCGCGGGCCGATGGTCGACGGCCGTCCGCTGGAGGACTGGGTGCAGGATCTGTTGGTGACGGCCGAGCCGGCCAAGCGTGAGGCCGCACAAGCGGCCGTCGCCGGGCTGGGCACCAACGCCGTCCCGTGGCTGCGGCGTGCGCTGCGCTACACCGACCCGGTCTGGAAACGCCCGTTGATCAGCGTGGTCGACTCCGTGCCACTGCTGGAGCGGGAGGACATCCAGCGCTGGGCCAATACCTATGAACTGTCGGAGATTCGAGCGGGCGGCGTGGCCGGCCTCGCCGCGCTTGGCCAAGCGGCCACCCCGGCGATCCCTGATCTGGTTACTGCACTCGGCGATCCCGAGCACTTGGTTTACAACAACGCACTAGCGGCCCTCCAGTCGATGGGCTCGCAGCCGTTGAGCGAGATCACCAATCGGCTTGGCCAAGCGGAGGGCGATTCCCTCGCAAGGATGTATCATCTCCTCCGCTACATGAAACACGACGCGGCCCCCGCTGCCCCGGCGCTACTCGAAATCATCCGAACCAAACCGGGCAGCAACGAGGCCAATGCCGCGGCTGCCGCGCTCTCGAGCATGGGCCGCCGCGCAGTGCCATCGGCCGTGCAACTCGCGGTGGATGACAGTTACCCGATTCGCGTCGTCGGGTTCGACGCGCTGTCGCGCCTGCTGCCGGTGGAGCATCTCCTGTGGGCGGAACTTAAAGCCACCGTCCAGTTGGGGAATGATCGAGAGAAGGAAATCCTCGCGGCGCTGGAGGACGTCTGGGGAGACCCGTCGGAGCCGTATCCCACGCTTTCGGCGGCGATCTTGCGCGGGACACCGCGTTCGTGTGAGGCGGCGATTTTTCTGATGAGCGAGGCGGCGCGCCCCGGAAACCCCTACGCGCGCAAGCTGCAAAAACTGCGCGACCGGCCGCTAAAATCGGGCCGCGAAAAACTCGATGCCGCGCTGAAAAAACTGGAAGCGGCGGCTAGCGCTTCAGCGCAGCCGGCCGGGGTGAATAATATTTCAGAGTGATCCCCCGGGCGCCGTTGACGGCGCCGTTGACGGTGAAGTCGAAATACTTGCCCATCACCTCACCCGTAGGCAGTAGAGAGAAATCAAGCCAATCGCTCAGGGATACCTCACCCACGTCATCCGTTGGGATGACACTTAGCGCCGCCTCGAGCATCTCGGCGTTGTCCTTCAGCGACCCCGCTGCGTGCTGGATGATGGAGCGATCGTTTTGATAGCCGAAAAACCCGGACTGCAGTCCGCCGACCTTGGCCGCCGCTGCCGCCAACCCGGCCCGCCCGTTCAGTGACTCTGCGGTTGTGCCGTCGAGATGCGCCTGCAAAAGCTTGGCGTCCGTCCCTGCAACGAGATAGCCGTCCTTGCCACCGAACAGGATTTCCATTTTGACCATCTCGCCTGTGGTCGGGTCGGGAATCTCCATTAACCCAAAACTGTACACGGTATGATCCCCCAAGCGGCGCGGCAGCATGGGAGCCTCGTTGAGCGGTGGCGGAAGGATTCCGGGAATGGCACCGATCGCCTTGATCAATTCGTCCGGGTCGAGTGTCCTGACCAAAACCAACACCGGGCCGGTGCCGACTGTTTCCAACGCCTTCGCCTCTGGCGGCATCTGGTACACGATCACGTCGTCACCGAGGTTGTTAAAAAAACTTTTTTTGAAATCGAAGTTTTGATCCTTGTCCTTGCCCAGCAGGCCGACGGTGAACTCGACCATGTTGGCGACATCCGGGGCGGTGTCGATCAGCAGTTTTTCGAGGTTGCCCCACGTGGCCGCCATGTCGAGTCGCCACCGTTGAAACAACTCAGCGCCTGCCGGCACGAACGCAGGGGGAGCGCTGTCGTTTTTCTTCAGCTCCAACAGGCCTAGCAGCCCGGTGCGCTTCGCCTCCGGAAGACCGAGGAACACGTCAAAGTACGCCCCGTCATTCTGTTCACGGATCGTCATGGCAAGAGACTGGAAACCGTCCAAGCCAAGCGAACTGAGGATCTCCCTGACGTCGATCCCCACCTCGGCACCGCTTGGCGCATTGTTGATCAACTGCGGGAGCACCTCGCTGAAGTTGGCCCAGACGTAGGCGTCCGTCCCCGTCAGCACCGCTGTATTGTCTGCCGCGAAAACCGGGTTTGTTGCCAGCGCACCGTCCCCCTTGCCATTGTTCCGCGCAAGCACACCCTCAAGCAATCCAACGTCTGATCCGGCGAGGAACAATCCCTTGTCGCGGCCGATGTGCAGCACCGGTTGTTCGCTGGCACCGATCAGCGTGGTGAACTTGATCTTACCAATTGTCGTGCGGCTGCTCTGGCGGCCGGTCTTCTTCCAGTCACGTTCCAGACGCGAGATGACCCGGCCAAGGGTGAACGTTTTTTTGCCGGCATCCATCAGGAACAGCATCCCCGGGTCCTGCCCCGCTGCGGATGGTGCCACGATGCCTAGTGCCACCGGCCCGGCAGCCAGTTCCTCAAACGCCTCGACGTCGATCCCGTACCGCTTCTCGATGCTGCCCAGCACGTTTTCTGTAAACCCATCCTCGAATTTCTCGCGAAACGCCTTCATCTCCCGGCTGTTCCACAGTTGGCCCACGGCGCCCGCGTCGAAATTTTTCTCTGCGGCGGGATAGTCAGGAGCTGCCACCACGGCAATCGTCTCTGCGGGCAACAGATTTTCGAGGGTGGGAGCGGCGGCGAGCGAGGGCAGTAGAGCCAGGGTGGGCCACCCGCTCAAATGTAGTTTTTTCAGTTTCGGAAAAACAGGCGACGCAGTAATGCAGCCGCCTCTTTTCGTCCGCGGCAAACTGCCCCCAGTTACGCGTGCTGTCAGGGAAAAAGTCCGATCCCGATTCGCGCTTGGCCAAGCGCTTGGCTCGCCCTAGATTGAAGCCATGCGGCGTGCTTCTCGGCAGCGCCGCTTGGATTTTTAATCTCGATCAAATTCGAATACATGGCTGACACACCCGCATCCACCCCGCAAAAAAAGAAACCCAAGTGGCCGCTTTTCTTGGGCGGTCTGGCCGTTTTGCTTGTGGCCGGCTGGCTCTTTGTCTCCAGCAGCTTTTTCCTGCGCACCTTCGTCCTGCCAAAAGCCGGCGAGGCGCTGGGCGGCGAACTGACCGCCAGTGAAGCAGGCTGGAGCCCGCTCTCCAGCGTGCGCCTGGCCAAGCTGCGCTTCGTGCCAAGCGGCCAAACCGAGCCGCTTTTCACGGCGGACGAGCTGAACGTCGACCATGATTTGTTCGCGATTTTGGGCGGTACAATTCAGCTCGGAAAAGTCAGCCTGGCCAAGCCGGTGATCCGCTTGGCCAAGGGTGCAGACGGCAAGGCGAACTACGACGCCGTCATCGCGCAACTCAATGCGCCAACAGGCGATACCGCCGCAGCGCCGACACAAATTAACATTACCGATGTCACCGTCAGCGGGGCGAATTTCTCGATGACGACCACCGCTGCTGATGGGGCGGCGGAGACGCTGGCCGTGCAGCTTACCGAGTTCTCGATAGACCGCTTGGCCAACGGGCAGCCAGCACAGGTCAAGCTCATCACCGCACTGCAAACTTCCTCGTCGGACGGCCAGGCGGTGGAGGCAAGCGGCGAGTTTACCGGCACGATTCAGTTGGGCGCCGACCTTGCCCCCGGCCAAACCGTGGCCGAACTGCAACTCGCGTTCGCCAACGGAGCCGGCACCCTTGAGCAGTTGAACGACAGCCAACTGACCGCCGCCATCGAGGCCGGGCTTCCGGACGTCCAAAAGCTCACACTCAAGATTCAGCGCGGTGACGCCGTGCTCGCTGATGCCACGCTCTCTGGCAAATTTGATCCCGCCACACTCGACAGTGATCTGAACATCTCGGCGGCGTTTCAGGATGGTGAATGGGCACTACCCATCCCCGGGCTGGAACCGGCCCAACTGCAGGTCGCCACCCGATCCCAGCTCAACGCTCGGGTTCAGCTACAGGACAATGGCAACGCCATCGCCGCCAACGGCAAGTTGACCGGCAGCGAAACTTCACTCCGCCCACACTGGGCTCCGGCCCAGCCGGCGCCGGCGGGGGGAACGGCCGGCTTGCAACG
>JAPPPH010000210.1:19850-34482 GCA_028817635.1 Verrucomicrobiales bacterium
ACGGCAAGTTGACCGGCAGCGAAACTTCACTCCGAACACACTGGGATCCGGCCAAGCCGGCGACTGCGGAGAAAACGGACGGCTTGCAACTGGAAATGGAGTTCGACACCGGCGTGAATCTCAATAAGCAAAGCGTCAAGTTGAACAAACTCAGCCTTTCGACAGCGAAAGGCGAGGCCAAACCGTTGACCGCCACTCTGGCCAAGCCGATGACATTGGCACTGGGTGACTTGGCGGCAGCCGGCAGCGACTCAGTGTTGGCGATTCAAATTGATCGGCTCGACCTCGCGGAGTGGCCCTCGTTTGTTGGGCACTTCGCCAGTGCCGGCATCGCGGACGGCACGCTAAACCTGAACGTCTCTAACGCTGGACGGTCGTTTGCCGTGAGCCTCGATTCAACCGTTGAGAATCTCACGGTCACCGGGGCCGATCCCAAATTGGCCGGGACCAATCTTGAAATGGCGATGAACGGAAAACTGGATGATTGGCAAAAGCTTGCCGCCGACAACCTGCACATCGCCATTGGCAAGGGCAGCGAGGCGTGGGCAAATTTCGACGGGAGCGCAAGCGGCACGCTTGAAAACTTCACCGCCAAGGGGCAGGGCCGATTGCAGCTTGGCCAAGTTGCCGGCCTGTTTCCCGTGCCCGGATTGAAGGCCAATGCCGGTAAGGTCGACTACTCGGTCACGCTTGGCCAAGCGGGGAAAATCAGCACGATCGGCACCAAGGCAACCGTCTCGGGCTTTGACGGCAGCTATGACGACTGGACTTTCTCGAACTGGGACATCGGTGTCGATGGGCAGGCCAAGTTCGATGAAAACACAGTGTCGATCGAGCAGGCCAAGCTCACGTTTTCCCAACAGGCCAAGCCGCAAGGCGAGCTGGATGTCACCGGAGAGCTGCCGCTTGGCCAAGCGGAAGGGAAGCTCGAGTTGACCGCCAGTGGCGTCCTCGCGGATTTGCTCAACGCTGCGGCGCAGCCGTGGCTGGCGCCGATCGAGGTCACGCAAAGCCAGACGCAAACCAAGGCAACGGTGTTGCTCGGCGCGGATGGCAGTGTCGCGGTCGAATCGACCGGTGCGCTTGGCCGGTTGATGTTGACCGAGGGCGACAAACCGCTGTTGGCCAAGCCGACCACGATCGGGCTCGCGCTCAAAACGAAGCTCAGCGGCGACGACATCGAGCTGAATCAAACTGACATCTCGCTGCCCAAGTCCGACCGGGCCGCAAACAAACTCTCCGCCACAGGCAAGCTCTCCGTCCCGGCTGGCAAGGACATCTCCGGCAGCCTGAAAATCAGCTCGGATGCGGTGGACTTGGACTCCGTCATCGGTCTGCTACCCGAAAACGAGGCGACCGCAACGGAGGGCGATTTTGTGAATGATCTCTCCGGACTGCCGGATGCGTTCGCCGGTCTAGCGCTCGACCTGCAGTTGCAGTTGGTCAAGGCGTTTTGGGATAACATCACCATCGCCAAGGCGGACATCAGCGGCAAAGCCGGCGGCAAGGTGATCGACTTGCCCAAGGTGCAGTTCGAGCTGAACGGTCTGCCGGTCAGCGGCAGCCTGCGCATCGACAAATCGAAACCCAATCCGGCGTATGCGTTTGAGGTGCAACTGAAAGATCAACTCGCGCAGCCGCTCGTGGCGGCGTTTGATCCGGAGTCAAAAGAGAGCGTCGCCGGTAAAGTGACCGTGCTCGCCAAGCTCGATAGCAGTGGCAAAACGCAGGGGGAATTCTGGGCGAACCTGAAGGGCACCACCGAGTTCAAATTCGCCGAGGGCGACCTGCGGGTGTTTAGTGACACGACGAAGATTTTGCTGACACCTGTGGCGATCCTGCTGCGCTTACCGGATATGCTCAACTCGCCTATCGACTCCATGCACGCGAAGTTGAAGATCGAAAACAAACGTGTGCAGCTGGAGACCTGCGAGGTAAAAGGCAGCGTGTTCGTGGCCGGTGCCACCGGTGCGATTGCACTGGACGAAACCCTAGAGGCCTCGGCGCTGGATCTGCCGGTGCAGCTCTCCATCCGGCGCGATCTCGCGGACAAGGCCGGGCTCATCCCCAAGGGCACTCCGTTGAGCGCGAAGTTCGTGAAGCTGCCCGACTTTGTTAAAGTGGGCGGCACGATCGGTGAGCCCAAGACGAAGACAGACAAGCTGGCGATTGTCGGGTTGCTGGGTCAATCCGCCGCCGGTCTGCCAGGTACAATCGAAAACAAGGCCGGTGGACTGCTTGAGAATGCCGCAAATCTTTTGGACGGAGAATTCATCGGGACCGACGCCAAGGACGCACTGACCAATGGTGGCAACAATCTGTTTAACAATTTGAACTCCCTCATCGGCGGCGAGAAGGACGACAAAAAGAAGGACGACGACAAGTCTAAGCCGGTCAATCCGCTAAACATCTTTGGCCCGATTTTGTCTCCGCAGGATCCGCCAAAAAAAGGCGACAAGCCAAAGAAATAATTTGATGAAACAAATCACCGACTACCTCAAGGCCAACGAGCAGAGGTTTATCGACGAGCTGGTCGAGTACCTGCGTTTTCCGAGTGTCTCGGCACAGAGTGTGCACAAAAAAGACATGACCGCCTGCGCCCGCTGGCTGGCCAACCACGGTAAATCGATCGGGTTGAAGGCTCGGGTGCACAAGACTGACGGCCACCCGATCGTCACGCTGGCCACCCCGCGCAAGCGTAACGGCAGCCGGCCGCATTTTCTCGTCTACGGCCACTACGATGTGCAGCCGCCGGATCCGCTCGAGCTGTGGGACAGCCCGCCGTTTGATCCGCAGATTCGCGGCCGCAACCTGTACGCGCGAGGCGCGAGTGACAACAAGGGGCAGCACTTCGCCCACATCAAGGCGGTCGAGGCGTACCTCAAAACCGACACCGAGCTGCCGTGCGACCTGACGTTCGTCGTCGAGGGCGAGGAGGAGGTCGGCGGCGAGGCGCTGGTCGAATTTCTCAAACAAAAGAAGCGCGACCTCAAGTGCGATGGCGTGGTGGTTTCGGACACCGGCATGCCGGATTTGAAACACCCGGCACTCACCTACGCCCTGCGCGGTGTGGCGGCGCTCGAGGTGCGGCTCGACGGTCCCGACCGCGACCTTCACTCCGGCATCTACGGCGGTTCGGTCGAAAACCCGGCGATGGCACTGAGCAAACTGCTCGCGCAAATGATCGACAAAAACGGCCGCATCGCCGTGCCCGGTTTTTATGACGACGTCGCCAAGCTCAGCGCCTACGAACGCAAACAAATGGCCCGCGTGCCGTTCAGCGAGGCTAAATACAAAAAGCTCCTCGGTGTGAAGGCGTTGTTCGGGGAGAAAGGCTTCACGGCCAACGAGCATCGAGCCGCCCGTCCGACGTTCGAAATCAACGGCTTGACCAGCGGCTATCAGGGCGAGGGCAGCAAGACTATCGTGCCAAGCCACGCCAGCGCCAAGATCACCATGCGTCTGGTCCCGCATCAGGACGCCGCGAAGATTCTTCGACTCGTCGCGCGCCACTTGAAGACACTTTGCCCGCCGACCATGCGCATGACAGTGGAGCTTGGCCATGTGGCCGACCCATACATCGTCTCGCCCACCGGGCGCTTGGCCAAGGCCGCGCTCAAGTCGCTCAAGTCCGCCTTCGGCCACGAGCCGGTGTTGCTGCGCGAGGGTGGCTCGATCCCGATCGTGGAGCACTTCGCGCGCATCCTCAAGGTAGACACCTACCTGCTTGGCCTCGCATTGCCGGACGACAACCTGCATTCGCCGAATGAAAAAATGGACCTCGAGGTGTTCACGCGCGGCATCCAGATGAGCACGAACCTCTGGACCGATTTCGCCGAGGCGTCGTGAGCGATCAAAACAAAACCAAGCGCCTGGCCAAGCGCGAGCCGCGTGCGCTCCCCTCATAGCCATGAACGAGTCGCTGCTGGTTCACGAAATATATCTCAGCATTCAGGGCGAGAGTACCTTTGCTGGGTTGCCGTGCGCCTTTGTCCGGCTGACCGGCTGCGATCTGCGCTGCTCCTACTGCGATACGGTTTATGCGTTCAAGGGCGGCAAACCGATGCGCATCGACGACATCGTCCGCGAGTTGGAAGATCGGTGCGACTTTTTCGGTGAACCGGGAAACAAACTGCCGCTCGTTGAGATCACCGGCGGCGAGCCGATGCTGCAAAAGAACGTCCATCCGCTGATGAGTCGCCTGTGTGATGCGGGGTTGAGAGTGCTCATCGAGACTAGCGGGGCGCACGACATCAGCGTGAGCGACCCGCGCGTGCGGCACATCATGGATTTGAAATGCCCCAGCAGCGGTGAGTCCGACCGGATGCTCCCGGAAAACATCGCCCACCTAAAATCCACCGACGAGGTGAAGTTCGTCATCGGCACGGAGGAGGACTACGGCTGGGCCAAGGGGCAGCTCGCCACACACCGACTGGCGGAGCGATACCCGGTTTTGTTTTCGTGGGTGGCACCGCTCGAGGCGCATCAACGCGACGAGTCGCTCAAGCCGGTTCCGACCGGGCACACGCCGATCAGCCGCCGCGACCTTGTCGAGCGCATCACGCGCGATCGGCTGCCGGTTCGGTTTCAGTTGCAGATGCACAAGTTTATCTGGCCGCCCGACGAGAAGGGCGTTTGATCCGTGAGCAACAAGGCCAACAAAACGCTTGAGACCCTGCGCCGCTACGAGTCGCGCAATGTCACGTTCATCGATCCTGACGGCTCGTGGCCGATCGTCTGGGAGCGGGCCAAAGGCGTGCGCGTGTGGGATGACGCCGGGTGCGAGTACCTCGATTTCACCGCTGCGTTTGGAGTAGCCGCAGCCGGGCACGCGAACCCACGCATCGTCGCCGCCGGGCAGCGGCAAATGGCCAGACTGCTGCACGCGATGGGCGATGTTCACCCGCATGCACTCAAGGCCGAGCTGGCGCTGGAGTTGAGCCGGTTGACTTTTGAGCGCCTGGCCAAGCGCACCGGAAAGACTGTGTTTTGCAACTCCGGCTTCGAGGCGGTTGAGGCCGCGCTCAAGACCGCCCACCTTGCCACCGGCCGGACAAAAATCATCGCTTTCGAGCGGGCGTATCATGGCCTTGGCTACGGCTCACTCAATGCAACCTGGCGCAGCGAATTTCGTTCGCCGTTCCGCCGGCAGCTTGGCGAGTTCGCCGGCTTCGTGCCGTTCCCGGAAGCGAAGGCCGACTTGGCCAAGCTGGAAAAACAACTCAACTCCGAATGCCGCCGACAAAAAATCGGCGCCATTTTGGTCGAGCCGATTCAGGGCCGTGGCGGCACGCACATCCCGCCGGCCGGCTTCCTCAAGCTGCTCCGGAAAATCTGCAACAAACACGGTGCGCTGCTCATTTGCGACGAGGTGTACACCGGGTTCGGCCGCACGGGGCGTTGGTTTGCCTCGGAGCATTTTGGGGTCGTGCCGGACGTGATCTGCCTCGGCAAGGCGCTCACCGGCGGGTTCCCGCTTTCAGCCTGCGTCGGCCGTGCCGACGTGATGGATCGCGCGTGGCCGGAGTCCGAGGGTGAGGCGATTCATACCAGCACGTTTCTTGGTCACCCGGTCGGCTGCGCGATGGCACTGGCTTCGCTACGTGAGTTGGAGGCAAAAAAACTGGTGACTCGCTGCGCGGAGATGGGGGAGCATTTTCTCACGGAGTTGCGCCGCTTGGCCAAACGGCTTGGCCAAGCGCGATGCCGCCCACGCGGCCGCGGCCTCATGCTCGCGCTCGAGTTGTTCGACGAGGGCAAGCCGGCCGAAGCGATCGCCTTGGCCGTGACCAAGCGGCTGCTTGCGGAGGGCTTCATCCTCCTGCCAGAGGGCGAACCGGCGAATATCCTGTCGATCACTCCGCCGCTCACCATCGGCAAAACACACATCGCCCGCTTTACCCGTGCGCTTGGCCAAGCGCTGGAGGACGCCTACGCATGAAGCTCTCGGAGATTCGAAACATCCTGCGCGAGGAGGACATTCAGTTGACCCGATCGCTTGGCCAAAACTTCCTGCATGATCAGCATCAACTGCGAAAGATCGTTGCCTTGGCCAAGCTCGATCCTGACGACAAGATTCTCGAGGTCGGACCCGGGTTGGGGCCGTTGACCGATCCGCTGCTGCA
Source organism: Verrucomicrobiales bacterium (assembly GCA_028817635.1). Lineage (GTDB taxonomy): Bacteria > Verrucomicrobiota > Verrucomicrobiia > Limisphaerales > UBA1096 > UBA1096. The sequence continues at coordinate 25,976 of JAPPPH010000210.1, forward strand.
GGCCGCCGGCCACGTGACCGCCATCGAGAAGGACCGCCGGCTGGTTGAGTTGCTGGAGCAGAGGTTCGCGAATCGAGAAAATTTCAACCTCCAGCACGCGGACGCATTGCGAGTCGTGCGCAAGACCGAACACGACTGGTCGCAGCACAAGCTGGTAGCCAACCTGCCGTACTCGATCGCCTCGCCGCTGATCATTGATCTGGCCTGGGGCGACGACCGACCGCAAGCGATGGTCGTGACATTGCAGCTTGAGGTCGTGCGCCGTCTCATGGCCGGACCTGGCTCGAAGGACTACGGTGTGCTGACGCTGCTCACCGGCCTGCATTACCGGGTTGGTGAGTGGTTCGAGATTCCGCGAGGGTCGTTTTTCCCGGAGCCAAACGTCGACTCCGGCTGCATCGAGCTGCTACGGCGCGACGAACCGCTGCTGCCTCCGGCGCAATGTGGCGCGTTCAAGCAGATCATCAAGCGCGGTTTCTCCGAGCGCCGTAAGAAATTGATGAAGCTACTCAAACACGACTGGCCGAAAGATGAGGTCGCGGCCGCGTTCGAGTCTCTGGGCCTCGACGAACAGATTCGCGGAGAGAAAGTTTCCCTCGATCAGTTCGCTGAAATGACACGACTCCTCACTCAGACCGAATCGCATGACTGAAGAAATATTTGATGTCGTCGATGCCGACGACCGGGTGATCGACCAACAGCCACGAAGCGAGGTGCACCGACTTGGCCTGAGACACCGGGCGATTCACCTGCTCGTCTTCAACGCCGCAGGCGAGTTGTTCCTCCAAAAGCGGTCTATGAAAAAAGACTGCTTCCCCGGGACGTGGGACTCGTCCGCAAGCGGCCATGTCGACTCCGGTGAAAGCTACGATGCCTGCGCCCTGCGTGAGCCGCGTGAGGAACTCGGGCTCGAGTTGGAAGCCGTACCGGAACGCCTGTTCAAGCTAGATGCCTGCGAGGAAACCGGCCAGGAATTCTGCTGGGTTTACTGGCTTGAGCACGAGGGGCCATTCCAACTAGACCCCGAGGAACTCTCCGATGGCGGCTGGTTTTCACCGGAAAAAATCAACGACTGGATTGCCAAGGCTCCCGAGGAATTTGCCCCGGCCTTTATACTAATCTGGCAGCGTTACCGACACACCTAACAACGACATCACGGGAGTTTTGAGACCTGCATGCAGTAGGGGCAATAGTACTCCCCTGCCTCGATCTCATCCTGTTCAAGCTGCAGCGGGATGCTGCACTTTTCGCAGTTGATGACACCTTCCCTTTGTTTGCTTTCGACGACCGGTTCAGCCGGTTCGTCAGCTGGCTCTTTATCACTTGAGGGCGGTTCTTCCGTTTCGCTTTTCTCCTCCTCGACCGGTTCCTTCGTTTCGTCCTTGTAGAGATTGTTTTGCTTTTCCTTACCGACCGCATCACTGAACCAGGCGCTTTCCTCGTTTTGCCCCTTCAAGTGATTCACCTCCTGTTCGCAGTAGGGACAAAAGTACATTCCCGATCTTTGCTCTTCACCATCGAGCTTCAGGCTTTCGTTGCAGTTGGCGCACCTTACATAAGCCGGAACCTTGAAGTAGCTCTCGACGTTACCCGGAATATACAACTGGGGTGGAGTATCCTCCTCGTCTTTTGCCTGCGGGTCGGCGCCAATTTTCAGAAGGTATTCGGTAACCAGATTCCTGCAATTCACTGCGGAGATGTGTAGCGGCGTTGAGCCGGTATTGGTCCTGGCGTTAAGGAGTTTTCTGACTGCTTCAGGCGGTTCAACGGTCTCTTCTTCCTCCCCTTCCTCCGATTCACCATTACTGGTTTTCCCAATCGATTCCAACTCCGGGTGGGTCCACGCGTTGGGTGCAATTGTTTTTAAAATAAGATGAGCTATTTCCAGTCGACCGTACATGCACGCAAGATGAAAAGCTGTATTGCCGTTCATGTCCTTTTGATCGATTACGGCCATGCCATCACCGGTCTTTAGTTTTTCGATGATTTTCTCTGCTGAAACGAAATCATCCATGAAAGCCGCCATGTGCAGCGGTGTCCCTTCGTATTTACCTTTTGCACCTAATTCGGGCTCCAGATTGAAAAGGATTTCTTTGGAAATATCATCACTCCGCTTGAAGATGCTCACATGGAGCGCTGTCCTGTTGTCGCTGTTGCGGGAGTTAATCTCTGCACCGGCCTCCACGTGCTGCTTGAATAGATGAGGTTGATTACTCTCAATGCTGTTGAACATCTCTTTGTTGTAATCCACCATGACTTTTCTACTGATAAATTAATTCAGCTTCTAGTTTCGAAACCGGTTTGTGTTGTTTTCATCATATGGAGTTGTCACATGAATGCTTAATAAGACTTGCCGTCCAAGGAAGTTTAGCACGCGATTTTAAAATAAAAACCAATTTACAAAAGTAATAACAAAATATGATTGCCGTTGGGAGTGATGCCTTGTTTTGGCTTTATTGACATCATTCCTCGTTTATTTGACACTCCGCCGCGTGAACTTTCTCTCAACTCGTTTGCAGCTTTTGCTGAGTTCGACACTGGTTTTTTTCGCGCTTTTCTCTTTTGAAAAAAAGGCGATGGCTGACTGGACAGAGTTTCGCGGTCCGCTTGGTACGGGACACATTCCCGGTGGTGAGGCGCTGCCAAGCGAGTGGAGTGAATCAAAAAACATCGACTGGAAGGCGGCGCTGCCCGGTCGTGCGTGGTCGTCCCCGGTCATCTCCGGCGATACGATCTGGCTGACGACCGCCGATGAAAAAGGCCACAAGCTGACCGCGCTCGTCGTCGATGCTGGGAGCGGCAAGATTGTTTTTGAAAAACAGCTGTTCCACATCGAGAAACCGCAGTACGCGCACAAGTTCAACACCTACGCCTCGCCGACGCCGATCATCGAGGGTGACCGGGTTTACCTGACATGGGGCTCGCCCGGCACGGCCTGTCTCGATGCCAAGACTAAGAAGGTGCTTTGGAAACGGGACGACTTTGAGTGTGACCACTTTCGCGGCTCCGGCTCGTCGCCGATCATTCACGGCAACCTGCTGATCCTCACCTTCGACGGCGCCGACCTGCAGTACATGGCTGCGCTTGACAAACGCACCGGCAAGACGGTCTGGCGCACGGATCGCAGTGTGGATTTTCAGGATCTCGGCGCGGACGGCAAACCGTTTCGCGACGGCGACATGCGCAAGGGATACTCGACACCGCTCGTCATCAAGCACGGCGGCGTGACGCAGTTGATCAGCATCGGCGCGATGGCCTGTTACGCGTATGAGCCTGAGACCGGAAAGGAACTTTGGCGCATCACCGAGCGGGCGCAGCACTCCGCCAGCACCCGGCCGGTGTACGGGCACGGGCTGTTGTTTTACCCGACCGGTTTTGCCAAGGGCCAACTGCTCGCCATCGATCCCGGTGCCAAGGGCGAGGCGGCAGCTACCCACATCAAGTGGCGGCTCAAGCGCAGTGTCTCCAACAAGCCGTCCATCCTGTTGATCGGGGATCACATTTACATGATCGCCGACGGGGGTGTGGCCAGTTGTGTTGAGGCCAGAACCGGCGAGGTCGCCTGGAGTGAACGTGTCGGCGGCAACTACTCCGCCTCACCGATCACCGACGGGAAACGCATTTTCTTTTTGAGTGAAGAGGGCAAGACCACCGTCGTCGCGGCCAAGCCCAAGTACGAGGTACTGGCTACCAATCAGCTCGACAGCGGCTTCATGGCTTCGCCGGCTGTGCACAAGGATGCGCTGATCCTCCGCACCAAGACCCACCTCTATCGGGTCGCGAATAAAAAGTAGGTCGGCCGGGCACAAAAAAAGGGACTCACGCGGAGTCCCTTCAAAAATCTGTCCGTAGCTTAGGCTTCCGGCTTTTTCCAGTTGCGCTTGGGCGGCTTGGTCACGAGACCCTTTTTGATCGCCTTGGCTGTGACGCGAATGTACTTCACCTCGCCATCGACCACCGCCTTGACGCGCTGAAGGTTGGGCAGGAAACGGCGCTTCACCACCTTGGTGACGTGCATGCCGATACCGCCCTTTTTCTTGGCCTTACCGCTACGGCGGATGCGACTCCCTGTGACGGGACCGGTTCCTGTTAATTCACAAACTCTGGACATTTTACGCCTCCCCTCCTCAAAAGGGGCTGGAAAACCTACTGGAAAACCCGCCCCTGACAAGCCCTTTTTTGATTTTATTGGCAATATTATTCGTAGACTTGGATATTAAATAATGATATTTTCAGGTATTCCGTAACCGGTATTGCTTGTGAAAATGAACTGCCCAAACTGCGATCAGCATCTGGATATCCCGGATGAGTTGGCGGGTCAAACGATCGATTGCCCGGCTTGTGGTGGAAATATCGCCGTTGAAAACGCCGCATCCGAGGCACCGAAATCGGGCCTATCGAAGTTAAAATTCGCCCAATCTCCGAAAAAACCGAGCCTCTCCAAAAAGCATATTTCCCAACAGCAGTCCAGACAGGCGGGACCGACGGAGGATGTCCTCAGGGGCTTGAGCGAGGATGTCCGGCACGGCTCCCCGGCCGCCATGCACGCTGTCAGTCAATTGACCGGCTCCAACACCCCGTTGAGGGAGACCGCTGCCAGCTCGTTTTCCGGGCCGGTGACCAAGGTGTTGTTCGGTGTGGGGATCGCCTTGTTGATTTTGTTCAAACTGGGGGGCGGCGCGGGAGGCTGCATGATGGGGAGTACTGCGAAGATGCAGAACCAGCTTGCGGACATTGAGTCTGATATGATTGATGGTATTGAGGTATCGGAGACCCCGAAGGAAGCAGGTCAAGTCGTGGCCAAGGCGGTCACCAAGCTCAAAAAACTCAACATCTCCAAGTTGGATGATGAGTACCAGACGGCCATCAAGGACTACATCGTTGCGCTTCAAAAATGGAGTGGTGCCCTGAAGCGGGGTGATCTCGTGAAGGCGGATCAGTACGACGACGAACGACTGGACGCAACATATCGTCTCAACGAGATTATGGAGAAAAAGGGGAGATACAATTAAGGGGGAGAACATCCGCAGTTCGTGACGTCGCCCGGCTTTTGGGCCATCCTCCCCGCACATGATACTTCGACTGCTGACTGGCATGGCACTGCTATGGCCGCTTGGCCAAGCGCTTGGCCAGCCGGAACCGGCGTATGACTTTCGGGTACTGGAGGGCGACCAGCGGCAGGTGCTTTGGAACGTCCTCATCAGCCAGAGCCGCCAACTGGACCAGCTTCGGGCCAAGCGCTTGGCCAAGGCGCTTGGATCGACGGACGCCCTTCAGCAACACTTGGCCAAGCTCCGGGAGGACTACCGGGACGCCCTTGGCCGGTTCCCTAAAAAAACGCCGCTCAATGCCCAAGTCACCGGTCGGCTGGACGGAGGCAGCTATCGCGTGGAGAAGGTGCTGTTCGAGAGCCTGCCCAATCATCATGTCACCGCGTTGCTGTATCTGCCGGCGAAGGGCAGCGGCCCCTGGCCCGGTGTGCTGTTCGCATGCGGCCACTCGGCCAATGGCAAGGCGCACAGGGCGTACCAGACCGCCTGCGCTTTGTTGGCGCAAAACGGTTTTGTCGTGTTGAGCTATGATCCGATCTCGCAGGGCGAGCGGACGCAGCAACCGAAGGCGCGCCGTTATGGCACGACCACACACACGCTGCTCAACCACGGCTCGCGACTGGTTGGCCGCAGTGTTGTCTGGTACTCGGCATGGGACGGCGTACGCGCGATCGATTATCTGCTTTCCCGTCCCGAGGTCGACCGCTCGCGGCCGATCGGCATGACAGGCACCAGCGGCGGCGGCACACAGACCACGTTCCTCATGGCGCTCGATGACCGCATCGGCCCGGCTGCTCCGTCGTGCTACACCATGCAGCGCACCGACAAGTTCACCGGCAAAAGCGGGCCGTCCGACGGTTGCCAGCACCTTGCTTGCGAGGGGCTGCACGGCATCGATCACATCGACTACACGCTGATGCGCTTCCCCCGGCCGACCCAGATTCTCGCGGCGACCGAGGATTTTTTTGAGATCGATTCCACCCGCGAAACGGTGTGCGATGCCCGGGCTGTTTTCGCCGCGCTTGGCCAAGCGGATCATTTTGGCTACCACGAGGCCGAGGCCAAACACGGCATGCACGTTGGCCACCGGCAGGAGGCCACGCGCTGGATGTTGCAGTGGCTTTATGGCGAGCCGTTTTCCGTGACTGAACCGTCGAACATCAAGCTGTTCAGCGATGCGGAACTGCAGGTAACGGAGAGCGGGCAGGTATTTCGGGAGTTTGAAAATGAGGCAGACATTGCGGCGATCAACCTACGCTTGGCCAAGCGCTTGGCCAGAAAGCGGGAGCCGCTTTGGAAGGGTGACAGGGCGAAGGCGCTGGCCAAGGTTCGTGAGTTGATCGGTTTGCCGGAGACTCGGGCCAAGGCCACAATCCGGCGAGGTGACCGATTCCAAAACGACTGGGCGCAGGTGGACAAGTTGGTGTTTCAGCAACATGACGGGATGCCGGTTCCGGCGCTGCTTTTCCGCCCACCGAATCACGGCAATCGGCGGCTGGACGTTGTCATCATCTCTGATGGTCGCGGCATGAAACGGGTGGCGGAGTCGACGCTTGTCCGCGAGTTTTTGAATGAAAAAACGGCGGTCGTCACGGTGGACTTACGAGGCTTCGGCGAGACGCGGGATGCCGGAAGCAACGCCAAGTATCAAAGCCACTCGCACCGCACGGCCAACGTGGCCACGCACATCGGGCGTCCGCTGTTGGGCCAACGAGTGGGTGACCTTTTGTCGGTGGTCGATTTTTTGGAGGGGATTGGCAGTGACCGGGTGGGGGGAATCAGGCTAGTTGGCATCCACGCGGCCGCTCCGGTGGCGCTGCATGCGGCGTTTCTTGACGATCGCATTCAACAGACGATCCTGCAGCAATCGCCGGTGAACAGTTGGGTGGACGATGTGGTGGCCAAGCCGCTTCGCAGTGATATGGTCGACCATGTCGTCCCCGGCGCCCTTCGCTGGTACGACCTCAGCGATTTGGAGTTCGCCCTCAAGGATCGTCTCTGGAAATAGCCGATTTGGGATTGCGCGGCGGCGGGTAGGAGGTAGCCTCACCGGAACCCGTTAACGAATGAAGCGCTTGGTTTTCAAAACTTGCCTGCTGGTCACGATGTTGGCGCTGCCGGTCAACGGCCGTGCCGATGTCGGGCTTGGCCAAGCGAAGGCTGGGGCCGATTCGCACTGGTCGTTTCAGAGGCCAAGCGAGCCGGTCGTGCCAAGTGTGCGAGACAGCGCTTGGCCTAGGATGGAGGTGGATCGCTTTCTACTGGCGGAACTGGAGTCCGCCGGGTTGGCGCCGCTTGGCCAAGCGGACAAACGAACGCTGATCCGCCGCGCGACCTATGACCTCACCGGCCTGCCGCCCACCCCGGCGGAGGTGGATGCCTTTCTCGAAGACCCCTCCCCACGGGCGTTTGCGCATGTGGTCGAACGGTTGCTGGCCTCGGAGCGTTACGGTGAACGCTGGGGGCGACACTGGCTGGACGTCGTCCGGTACGCGGACACCGCCGGCGAGAACACCGACATGCCGGTGGCCGATGCATGGCGTTATCGCAACTATGTCATCCGCGCCTTCAACGAGGACAAGCCGTTCGACCAGTTCATCCGCGAACAGTTGGCCGGGGATATCATGGCCAAGGCTGATCCGAATATTTCACCGGAACAGTACAGTGAGCTGATTACCGCCACCGGGTATCTTGCGATCTCGCGGCGCCACGGGCACGACGCAAAAAAGGATCACTACCTCACGATCGAGGACACGATCGATACGCTGGGTAAGTCGTTCCTCGGACTGACGATCGCCTGCGCGCGCTGCCATGATCACAAATACGATCCGATCTCGGCGCGGGATTACTACGGCCTGTACGGCATCTTCGCGAGCACGGTGTATTCGTTCCCCGGCTCGGAGGGCAACAAGCCCATCACCGACCTGATGCCGCTGAGGAATTCGCCGGAAACCACCGCGCGCGTGGCCGAGTGGACCAAACGAAAAACCGAGCTGGAACAAAAAGTGGCCCAAACCAAAAAGGCGCTCACTGATGCATCCGCCAAGTTTGCCAAGTTGGACAGCCAGCCGGCTACGCAGCTCGCCAAGGGGCAGATCAACGTTCGCGAGGAACAGTCGTTTTCCATTGACGAACTGACCGTGCGCCGGGGCGACATGATCCAGCTTATTGTTGATCCGAACGGCAATTACGGGGCGGACACGACGATCGTTGAGTGGGCGTTGACCGAGATTGGTGGCGAGGAGCGAAACTGGAATGTGACGCATGATGTCATCGACGATTTTCTCGCCGGCAACCCGCACGCGGATCGGCTTGGCAATCCGCGGACGTGGGCGTTCCTCGATGCACGCCAGCCGGGCAAACTGCTCACCGTGTCGGTGAAGGATAACGAAAACCGGGCCGGCAACCACGTCTGGCGTATCGACCCGTTGCCGTCTGTTTTTGTCAACGCAAACG
>JAPPPH010000323.1 GCA_028817635.1 Verrucomicrobiales bacterium
AAAACGATGTCGTTGTACATCAGTCCGACGAAACAGCCGGCGAGGAACAGCGGCGCGATCATCGAGGCGAGCAGGAAATCCGTGGCGGCGTACGAGGCGGCGGCTCCGAATAAACCGAAGCCAACCAACACGAACCCGTTCAGCCCAAGGTTTAGCCCGAACAATCCCCGTCGACTTTTCCGGCCCATGAGTTCGGTCTCGGTATAATTCGTGGTGATGAGGGGAAACTTGTTCTTGCCCTTGGCGATCATGAGGCGATCGCCGGTGCTCTCGTCGATGATCGCGGTGCCGAGCACGTACAACGGGTCGCCGATCCGGATGCTGGTCTCGCTGTATCGGCGTCTGCCCGATCTACGCGAGAGGCTGTGCCGGGTGTGTATCTCAGCGCCGTCCAGATTGACCGGGACGACCCCCTCGCTGTCGCGGCAATAAAAGTCGATCAACCGCGTTTCGTCCGTGACAGTTACCCACTTCGCCTTCTTGCCGGAACCCCGTTTTTCCTCCACGACATAGTGGTACTGAACGCATGGAGTGTTGCTGAGTGGGGCGGTTAAACTCTCCGATTTACGTTCGACTTTGCCCTGGATTTCCGCCGGGCCGTAGGCCAAGCCGGTGGAAAGGGAGGTAGGGATGTTTTCGATGTAGCGCTTCTCCTTGATTTTTCTGAACCCAACAAACGTCCCCGTGACGGCTACCAAACCGCCTCCCCCGAGCATGAGCAACAGGTTCCAGAAATTGACGCTGACCGACTGAATTGCGAGTTGCTTGGCCGACTGCGGCGCGAACGACTTGGCCAAGGCCAGTTCCGGGATGGCCTTGATGCCGAACATCGGGGCGAGATAACGCTCGGGGAAGCGATCTCGCACTGCGTTGTATCGGGCAATGTTGGCGGCCATGTCGCCGTAAATACCCTGCACCCGGTCAAACTGCGGCTTGGCCAAGCGCTTGGCCAAGCGCTCGTTGAAGACCTCCCGATCATCCCAGTCGCCCGACCATCGAACGTTCGCCTGGCCAAGCAGGCGCTGGAATTCCTGCTCCGCCCGGTCGCTCTGCCGAAGGGTTCGCGAGTGGGAGGCCCCGAGATCGAGCCGCATCATTTGCAGCCCAAGCAGGATCAATCCACCGCCCTGAATCATCGAGACGATGGTCAGGAACACAAGCAATCGGTGCACGCCGACCATCCAGCAGGTAAACATGATACCGCAAGAGAGCGACAACAGCGCGAACGAAAACAGCCAGATGCCACCCGAGGCCATGTCGGCCCTCTCGGACGCCTCGCCGTAGGTGGACACGATGGGCGTGTAGTCGCCCTCGTCCGTGAAGTTCACCGTTGTGCTCTCAGCAGATTGGTTGGCAAAACCAAAAATGAAGGTCTCCTCCCCCGGTTCGAACCTCGCCTCGGTGTAGCGGTAATCGCCGCTGTAATAGGTATGTGATGGGACACTAAAGTCGGCGTTATCAGTGATCACCGTGACTCTGCCGCTTGAGTCCGCGAGTCGGAATTCCGGCACTCGCCGGCTATACTGTTCAACTGTGACCCAACGGGTCTGTCTGTCGCCGTCGGAGTCGGTATACACCTCTTCGCGCTCCTTGTGGTAGTAGAAGTAAATGCACTCGTTGCCGGTGTAGGGTGCGTGAACCGTTCGCCCCTTGGCCTGCGAAGTGCCGGAAAGATTGACCTCCCCGGTGATGATTGAAACGACCTGACTGCGGGGGGTGCGCTCGAGGTTGCGCATTTCGGTGAGCGAGTTGAAGCCGCCGAGTTGCAACGAGAAAGCTGCAATCGCCAGAATCGGCGTCGCTATCGCGCAGAGCGTTTTATGCCAAGCTTTCCACATGACGCTGAGGCCGCTTGGCCAAGCGCTTGGTTATTCGATTCGGCCGCTGACGAGGGACTCGACCACGGCGGGGTCGGCGAGGGTGCTGGTATCGCCTAAGTTGCCGGTGTCGCCCTCGGCGATCTTGCGCAGGATGCGGCGCATGATTTTTCCGCTACGCGTCTTGGGCAGGCCGGGGGTGAATTGGATTTTCTCGGGCGAAGCGTGCGGGCCGATGTCGGCGCGGACCTGTTTCACAATCTCGCTGGCCGTCGTGTCGGTGACTTCCTCGCCGGTCTTGAGCGTGACGTAGGCGTAGATGGCGTTGCCCTTGATGTCGTGTTCGTAGCCGACGACCGCTGCTTCGGCCACGGCCGGGTGGCCGCCGATGGCGCCTTCGATTTCGGCAGTGCCGAGGTTGTGGCCGCTGACGATGATTA
>JAPPPH010000181.1 GCA_028817635.1 Verrucomicrobiales bacterium
GGCGTTGTAATGGAATAGGTGCCGACCAGTGACCATGATGAATGGGTAATCGTCGGATGTCCGTTCGTTGGGTTCAGCGAATTCCGGGGCGGCGAATTGGCCAAGGCCACGATTAAACCGGCTGGTATGCATGACCTTCGTCCCGGGATGATCTGGCTCCGGTGCCGGCCACTGTATGGATTCCGGCTGCTCAAGCCGCTCGTAATTGATACCTGCAAAGTTTGGCGTGAGCGCGGCCATTTCGTCCCAGATATCGGAAACGTCCCGGGATGAAACTATGGGGTGGCCCATTGCCTCCGCCAACTCGGCCACTATCAACCAATCCTCTTTGGCTTGGCCGGGCGGCTCCAGCGCCTTGCGAATCCGCTGGATGCGTCGTTCGCCATTCGTGTAGGTGCCGTTCGACTCTAGGAATGTAGCGGCCGGCAGTATGACGTGTGCCAACTTGGCAGATTCCGTCATGAAAATGTCCTGTACAATGAGCAACTCAAGCTGGCTCAGGGCGTCCTGCACAAACAGGTTGTTCGGGTCGGTGTGGGCAATGTCGGAGCCGATCATGTACATGCTGCGCACTTTGCCTTTTTTGACCGCGTGAAGCATTTTCGGGTAGGTCATCCCCTCGTTGGTTGGCACTTTCACACCCCAGGCATTGGAGACTTTCTCCTGCTGCTCGGCATCGTTGGCCGACTGGTAGTTGGTGTAGACGTTGGGCAGCGCTCCCATGTCGCACGAACCTTGCACGTTGTTTTGGCCGCGCAACGGATTGATGCCTGTGCCGGGTCGGCCGACGTTCCCAGTTAGCAACGCCAGGCTGGCCAGAGCCATCACGCCCTCGCTGCCGTGGCTGTGTTCAGTCATGCCCAAGCCGTGGACACTCATCGCGGCATCCACCGAGGCGTAAAGCCTCGCAGCTGCCTCGAGCGTCTCGACAGGGACCGAGGTTAATTCCGAGCAACGCTCTGGGGTCATCTCAGCAACCATTTCCTTGAACGGCTCAAGATTCTCAGTGCGCGTCTCCATCCACTCGGGCGACGCCTCCATACCATCCCGCAGGACGATGTGCGCCAACCCCTGATAGAGGGCCACATTTGTGCCAGGCCGCAGTTGCAGATGAATGTCCGCCATCTTGGCGAAGTCCGTCTCGATCGGGTCTGCCACGATCAGCTTCATACCGCGCTTGCGGGCACGCTTGATTCGCGAACCGGTCACCGGATGCCCGTGCAGCGGATTGCATCCGGAAGCCAAAAGCAGGTCGGTAACGTCAATGTCGCCCAAGCTGTTCGTGCCGGCACCGGCGCCAAAGACTTTCATCATGCCCTTCACCGTTGCCGAGTGGCAAACGCGTGCGCAGTTGTCGACATTGTTCGTGCCCACCACGGCACGCATCAGTTTTGAACCGAGGTAGTTTAATTCGTTCGTGGATCGCGATGACGTGATCGTGCCGATCGCGTCCGGGCCGGTCTCATCCAAAATGCGCTGCCAGCGCTCGACGATGAATGCGTAAGTCTCCTCCCACGTGGCCTCACGAAATTCTTCATCGATCGACTCGCGGATCAACGGCGTCGTTAGCCGTTCCTTGTGGTTGACGTAGGCCGAGGCGAAACGTCCTTTCACGCAGGAGTGCCCGTTGTTCACCGGCGAATCGGCTGCCGGCTTCATCGTCACTAATTGGTTCCCTTTCACCCCGGCGTCAAACTGGCAGCCTACACCACAGAACCCGCAGGTCGTGCGGACGGTCTTATCCGGGTTACCAGCGGCACGAAGCTGTTTTTCCTCCAGCGCTCCCACGGGACACTCATTTACGCAAGCGCCGCAACTGACGCAGTCTGACTCCTTAAATGCCTCGTCCGCACCGGCAATGATCCGACTGTCAAATCCGCGCCCATCAATCGACAACGCGTGAGTGACCTGCAAATCGTCGCAGGCCCGAATGCAACGTGAACAGACGATGCACTTGCTGGGGTCAAAAAAGAAAAACGGGTTGGATGAATCGATCCCCCGCGTGGTGTTAGACGGTTCATTGTCGTAACGAACCTCGCGCAGGCCCACTTCGGATGCCACATCCTGAAGTTGACAGTTGCCGTTGGCTGAACAGGTCAGACAGTCCAGTGGATGCTCACTCACGTACAACTCCACAATCCCGCGGCGCAGCTTCCATAGCTGATCGGATTTTGTGTTCACCACCATCCCATCCTCGGCGAGAGTGGTGCAGGACGCCGCTGTACCCCTCCGGCCC
>JAPPPH010000089.1:0-11526 GCA_028817635.1 Verrucomicrobiales bacterium
TTACCAAATCCCGGCCGTCCGCAAAAAGTACGCCGCCACGATGAAACAACTGCTTGCCGACCACTGGGACGCGGATAAACTGCTGGCTGAGACCGAGCGGATCGAAAAAATGCTCGAGCCGCATGTCTCCAAGGAACAGGCACGCTCCATCCGATACGGTGCCATTCGTGAATTCATCCGCAACCGCCGCGCTGATGTGGAGCGGGAGATCAACGGGGACGACATGCCGCTGTGGAATTCTCCGCCGGAACCGCCACCGGTCATCGGTGGACGGCCCGGTGAGCGTCGTGGACGACGGGGAGACAATGAACGCCGCGAACGCGAAGAGGCCAAGACCAGCTCGTTCCCCGACGCGGTCAAAGACGGAAACCTGAAGCTGGTGAAGGAACTCATGTCCAAAGGCCACAAGGCTACCGAGAACGATCCAGGCGGCACCCCGGTGATCGTCCTCGCAGTTCTCGGAGGTGACATCGAGGTCATTGATTTTCTCCTCCTCAAGGGCGCGGACCCGGACGCGCGCGGACGCGACGGAGGAGCCCCGTTGAATGCCGCATCATTCCTCGGTCGCACCAATGCGGCCAAGTCCCTCATCAAGGCCGGCGCCAACGTCAACACACGCAACAACGCGGGCAAATCCCCGCTCGACGACTGCACTCCGGCCTGGAGCGACGAGGTTGCCGGAACAATCAAATTCATCGAGGCCATCGCCAGGATTAAAGTGGATGAGGATGAAGTCCGCGAAGGACGTGCCGAGATGGCCAAGCTACTCGAGGCTAACGGCGCCAAGTTCGGAAAGGACATCGCCGGCAACAGTGGTCTTTGGGAGGCCGCCAAGGCGGGCGACTTGGCCAAGCTCGAAGCCGCCTTGGCCAATGGCGACGTGAAGATCGACGGCCACGATGAAAAGGGCATCACAGCGCTCTCCTGGGCGGCAATGGCCGGGCAGAACGAAGCCGCCGCTTGGCTGCTCGAAAAGGGTGCGGATGTAAATGCGCCCAACCGCGACGGCAACGGCGCTCTCCACGGAGCGGCATTCCTTGGCCAACTGGAGATCGCCAAGCTGCTGCTCGATAACGAGGTCAAGGTCAATGCCCGCAGCCAACGGGGTGAAACTCCGCTCGACTCCTGCTCCCCGCCCTGGGGCGAAGAGACCAAGGGCATCATCGGGTTTATCGGCGGCATACTTGAGCTGGAAGTCGACCTGAAAAAGGCCGAAACCAACCGGCCCAAGATCGCCGCGTTGCTCAAGGAAAAGGGTGGTCTGTCTGGAAAACAACTGGACTAACAAACCAAGCGCAACAATTTGCCGTCAACCTTGGCCAAGCGCTTGGCCAAGGTTGATTTCTTTTACCGGCCCCATCAAAGTTTCTTCGGCCCTGCGATGGAACCTCCTGTACTCCCCACTCACCGCCGCTACCACGACTTCGACGCCCTGCGCTCCGGTGCAATGCTGCTGGGCATCGTGCTACACGGGATGATGTCACTCGTCCCGCTGCCGATGGCCGTCTGGCCGGCGCAGGATGTGGCGCAGTCGCCGGTCTATCTTTTTTTACTGCACGCCATCCACGGTTTTCGGCTGCAACTTTTCTTTGTGCTTAGCGGGTTTTTTACAGTGATGATGTGGAGGAAGTACGGGCTAAAAAACCTGTTGAGGCATCGCTGCAAACGTATCCTGCTCCCGTTAGCGGTATTCACCGCCATCCTCACGCCAATTATTTTTACCATTGGCTATTACGGGGCGGAACTCGCGTCCCAAACGGACAGCAGCCGTTCAATCTGGGAGGCCGCCAAGGCCGGAGACGTTCAGGCGATCGAGCAACACATCAAAGACGGAGCTGACCCCGTTAAGCCGGACACGGCCGGCATGACCCCGCTTGGCTGGGCTGCCGCAATGGGTGGCGTACCCGCTGCCGAGGCGCTGATAAAACATGGGGCGGACATCCGCGCCAAAGACCCGGACGGTGCAACCGCGCTTCATACCGCCGCATTTTTTGGCAACGTAGACATGGTTCAATTTCTCGTTACAGCCGGGGCAGACGTCAACGCCGAGACCGTCCTTGGTGACACCCCGCTTGACGCTGCGGGGACGGATGAGTTCAGCACGTTGATGCTTTCAGAGCTAATCGGCGCCCGGCTGGATGAATCTCAACTATTTGATGACCGCGAGGAGGTGTTTGAGTTTCTCACGGAAAACAATGCGGAATTCGGATCGGTGGATCTGGAAGAGCCGCTCGCATGGTTTTACCCGTTCGTGCCTGGCATGAAAAACCTAGTCAACCAACTGCCGGTGGCGGGGCAAACCTCGGTGGAAATAGCGGTCATCTTTTGGTTGCTCACCATCTTCCCAATCTTTCAGCACCTCTGGTTTTTGTACTATCTGTTACTGTTGGTGCTGGGTTTTGCAGCGTTCATCTGGGTGGCCCGTAAACGGGGATGGAAACCGTTGCCCGAGAGCATGATCGCTTGGCCAACGTGCCTCATCTGGCTGGTGCCGCTCGCGGCGTTCCCACAGTTCTTCATGATCACAGACTTTGGCCCGGACACCACCGGCAGCCCGATACCATGGCCGCCGGTGTTGCTCTATTACGCAGTCTTTTTTGGCTTCGGCGGAGCTTGTTTTGGGAGGAACATTTTTGAGAACGCCGGCAGTCAACGTTGGCCGGTGACACTGCTGATCGCGGTCCCAGTGTTGTTGCTGGGTCTGCACGCCTATGAGATGCGGGGCAGTATGTTTGAGCCGACTCAGTCCGCGACATTATCAGCCTTCGTCGGCTGGAATCTGCTATGCTCCATCCTCAGTGCATTATACGCGTGGCTGATGATATTTGGGCTGATCGGCATGTTCCGAAAATTCTGCTCCGGCGAAAACCCACGCGTGCGCTACCTCTCCGATGCCTCTTACTGGCTGTATATCGCCCATCTGCCTGTGACCATGCTGCTGCAGATCTGGATCGCGGACGCCGCCTGGCCGGGATGGGTGAAGCTGCTGGGCATCTGCGCGGTCACACTGTTGCTTCTGCTCCCCTTGTACGAGTGGGCGGTGCGCTATACCTGGGTGGGGGCCATGTTGAATGGCCGAAAAAACCGCAAAAAATACCCGTGACAAGCGCATTGCCCTTGGGTGGGACGATCGCTATTCTCCGCGCGCGCTTGGCCAAGCGGGTTCTCCCCGCCGGGATAGGCCAATCACCCCAATGAATTTTCTCAAGACGATTTGGAAGGCAATTGATGTCTTTTTCGCGATGAACGGTCTGAGGCTGGACTCCGGCCGCATGCTGTTTGCGTGGATCCCATTGCTTGGCCTTTCGTTGTGGATGGCTGTCTCCGCCGACAAAAACGGTTATCACATCCCATTTGCAATCGGGTCATGGCTTTTCTACTACGGTGGTATCAGCCTGATCCTCGGGACCAATATCAAACATTTCATGATGCGCAAACTTGGCGAAGAAAAGGCACTCGCTGTTTACGACATGATATGCGGCCTGATGTTTTTCAACCTTGGCTCAGGCATTGGGTTGGCTGCCCTGCACGAGACCGGGGCATTAGACTTGGGGCCCGGGTTGAAGTGGGGGCTGTTCGCCCTGCTGACTGTGGTCGGCTTTGGCATCAAGTATTGGGCAACGTGGATCGTCGGCGCGAACACCTACTACTTTCGCGACCTGTTTCTCGACCGCGCACATGGTGAATTCACCGCCGCTGGCCCGTACAAGTTTCTTCCCAACCCGATGTACGGTGTCGGCAATTTCCACGCCTACTGCACCGCCATTGTCACCGGCTCTGCCTTTGGGCTTTGGTACGCCGTCGCCTGTCACATCGGGATCTATGGCTTCTATTTCATCGTGGAGAAACCGTTCATCCGGCGCGTCTACCTCTCCGCCTGACTTCCTACTTGCATTTCGGCTGCTACAGGAATCTTCTTGCCTGAGCGGACGATTTTCGAGCCGTTGGCATGACTGAAGAAGAGACATCAAAAGTCGGGAGCAGCCTCGGGCAAATACTCGTCCTGATGGGACTGATCCTCGTCTACGGCGGCGGCTCGGTTTTCCTCTGTTGGGAGCTGATCACTGACGGCAAGTTTGCCGAGACCGGTGACATGAATGACAAGATTCCGTTGTACATCCGGTTTGGCATCCCAACGCTTTTCGTCGGATTTGGGATTTTGTTTTTCACCGTGCTTTTCCAGCGGCTAAAGGTAGCCAAGACTGACAAGTACACCGACGTGCAGATTTAAAATGAGCGACGAGAATAAGATGATCATCGTCACCACCCCCACCGTACCGGAGAAGAAGATCACCCGCACACTCGGCCTCGTGCGCGGGAACACCATCCGCGCACGTCATGTCGGCAAAGACATCATGGCCGCCATGCGCAATCTGGTGGGCGGCGAGGTGACGGAGTACGCCAAGCTGCTGGCCGAGAGTCGGGAGCAGGCACTCGACCGCATGGTGGAACAGGCGGAAGCGCTTGGTGCCAACGCGGTCATCGGGCTGCAATTCCAGACTTCGGTTGTCATGGGCGGTGCCGCTGAGATGATGGCCTACGGCACGGCCGTGGCCGTCGAGTAAACCAAGCGCTTGGCCAAGTTGGTCTTTTGGGGTGATTCGGCAGAGTGAAGAGGCGACGGAGCTTTCCAATTAATTTGTTCCCTGTGCGCGTACTCGATTGGCTGCATTGGAGCCATTTTTTAGGACGGCTGGGACAGCCGTCCCTACCTTTCGCTTGGTAAGTGGGAAGCCCCGAAGGGGCGACAGATGATAGCCCAGGGCGTCAGCCCCGGGTTGGACGGTCGATAAAAAAGTGAGCCCTGAAGGGGCGACACGATGGGTTATTTGTTCTCGATTCAAAGCGGCGCGCAGCGCCGCACTCCATGACGCTGGCGCGTTGACCTTCGACGTGACGGGAGAGTCGAGGACGGCTGGGACAGCCTTCCCCACCTTTCGCTTGGCCAAGTTTGTGCCCTTAAATAAAAAAAGCGCCTGGCTGTTGGCCAAGCGCTTAGAAGATTTGTTGGGCCCTCTACTTTTTCTTTTCTGCCTTGGGCGTCACTTTCATCACTCCGCGCATCATCATGGCGTGGCCGGGGAAGGTGCACACGTAGGGGTAATCGCCCGGTGGCGGTGCAGTGAAGCTGATCACCGTTTCCTCGTCATAGTCGATCATGGTTGAACCCCAGAGGATCATTGGCGTGTCGGGCCGCCATTGCTTTCCAAAGCCGTCATTGCCCAGTGCGATCGCGAGGTTGGCTACCTCGTCGGCCTTGCCCGGCTTGACAATGAGCAGGTTGTGCGGCGGGAAATCCTTATTCTTAAAAGTGAGAATAACCGACTTGCCGGTCTCCACATTGAACTCCTTGATGTCGTACAACATCTTGTCCTCGATGGTGCTGATGGTGATACGGAATGGCTTCTCACGCTTGGCCCCGGTCACCGCCATGTCGAGCGAGTAAAACCCGGTGCGAGCGGTCACGTAGAGCGTCTTCAATTCCTTGCCGCCGAAAACAACGTTGGCCGGGCGCTCGGGGAATTTCAGGTCGGCGATCTGCTCTCCCTTCGGGCTGAACACTTTCACACTGCCGGCTGTGAGATAGACGTTGCCGTGCTGGTCGAGCGTCATGCCATCGGAGCCGCTTTCACAAAACAGTTTCCTGTCCTTGAGTGTGCCGTCCTCCTGAATGGCGTAACGATAGATTTTGCCGTCGCCGATGTCGGCGATGTAGAGCGTGGATCCATCGGGCGTACCGATCAGGCCGTTGGGAGTCTTGAAGCCATCCGCCACGCGCACCACGTCACCGCCGCCCGGCTGGATGTAGTAAACGTGCATGCCGTCCTGCGACAGCTCCTTGTTGCCGTAGTTCGGGTCGGAGAAATATACGCCGCCCTTGGCATCGATCCACAGGTCGTTTGGTTTGTTGAATTTCTTGCCGTCGTAGCGCTTGGCCAGGGAGCTGGTGTCGCTGCCGTCCGGCGTGTAGGCCACCACGCGCTTGGCGTTGCCCTGACAGGCGTAGAGGCTGCCGTCATCGGCGAAGTACAGGCCGTTGGCCCCGTTGGATTCCTCTGCGAACGTGGAGAGTTTCTTTTCGCCAACCGACCACTTGTGAATGCGATTGTTCGGGATATCGGTAAAATAGACATCGCCGTTGGCCGCCACGGCAGGCCCCTCTGTGAACTTGAAGCCGCCGGCCAACTTGACCGGCTTGGCTCCAGACGCCACGAGGTCAGACGCGTCAGACGCGCTTGGCCAAGCGATGGCCGCTGCGATCAGCAGGCCAAGCGGCCTGAGTTGTGTCTTCAAGGAAACGCTCATTCGTTTGCCTGATCTGCCTTACTTGTTCTGATCCCAGAACTGTTTCACGGTCTTGGCTGAGATACGTGCGTGCTCCACTGGGGAGCTGAGCACGGTCTTGAGCAGTGCCTCGTTCTTGGTGTCGTTACGCTGGTAGACCCAAAGCGCCTCAAGGATGTGGTGGGCGTCCTCCTTGGACTTGGGATCAAACTGCTTCAACCACTTGTCGGTGGCGGCCAGCACCTTGTCGCTTGGGTGTTCGGAAAGTTCCACGCGTGCACGGTGACGCACGCCGTTGATCGGGTGCTTGAGTAGGTCGAGCAGTGTCTCGATCGACTCGCCGTCCACGCTGATTTTCTTGGAAAGCTCGCGGCCCTCGTAGGTCACGCGGAAGATGCGGCCGTGGGTCTTGTTACGGTTCGGGTCGCGAACGTTGTGCTGCATGTGGCCAACGATGACATTCTGCCAGTCGGAGACATAGAGCGCGCCGTCGCCGCCGATCTCGAAGTCGGTTGGGCGGAAGTTGCGGTCGCCGGAGACGAGCAGATCCTTGGTCTCAGTGCCCCAGACATCGCCCTCGTCATCGTACTCCATGGTGTACTGCTTGATGCCGAGAAAGCCGATGGCGTTGCAGATGAGAAAGTTGCCGTTGTTTTCCTCTGGGAAATGATCGCTGGAAAGGATGCCGCTGGAGCAGACCGGGCGCACGGTCTTCTTGAGCAGCTCCTGCATCTTGAAGTTGCCCTTGCCGTCTGGACGAACCTGATAGGCGCGACCGCCGGTGCCGTCAGTGGCGTAGTGGTAGCCCCAGTAATCGAAGCTGATACCGTGCGGGTTCGGGCTGTTGTTGGCGTGGCGCTGGAAGCGGAAGGTCCGCGGGTTGAAGCGGTACATCGCCGAGGCGGTGTCGCGCTGCGGCCCCTGCCACGGAGTCTCGACGTTGCTCACGTGGAACACGCCGCGCTGGTAGTAAATGTAGCCGTCCGGCCCGTACACGAGGTTGTTGGCCGCATGGTGAGTGTCAGCGGAATCGAGGCCATGCAGCAGGCGTTCCTTCACGTCGGCCACGTCATCCCCGTCGGTGTCCTTGAAATAGATCAGGTCGGGACAACTCGCCACGATGACACCGCCGTTCCAAAATTCGAATCCGGTGGGATTGTGAACGCGGGCAAAGGTAATCATCTTATCGGCCTTGCCGTCCCGGTTTTCATCCGGGAGAATCACCAGTGCGTCCTGCATCTCCTTGTGCGAAGGATTGCGGATCGGCTCCCACTTCGGGTAGGTCGGCCAGACAGCAGCCCAGATGCGGCCCTTGGTGTCGACGCCCATCTGCACCGGGTTGATCATGCCTTTGAACATTTCTTCCGAGGCGAAAACGTTGGCCTTCATGTTCGGCGCGAGCTTGAGCTTGGCCAAGGTTTCCTCGGCCTTCATGTACTCGACTGAGCCTTCCTTGTTGGGGTTACTGCTCCTCGAGCCGCCGCCGACGTTGGATATCACCTTAACCGGGGCAGGCACGTTGCTGTCGTCCGGCTTGATGGATTTGCCGCGAGCCGCCGCGTGCACGACCTTGTCACGGTTGGCAGTCATGATATCGATCATCTTCAACTCATGCTGCAGTACGGTGCGGTTGGTCTGTTTGTTGACGAACGCCAGCCCGGAGCGGCCACCCCAGACGTCGTTGCCGTCCGTGGCGCGGTAACGATTGTACCAGTGCCAGTTTTTATTGAGCACGGCATCCTGAATGCGGCCGAGCTTGCGCTTGCCGACCTTGGGGGCCTTGCCAAAGAGATTCTTGTAGATGCCCTGCGCCAGCAGTTGGTTGCCCTCGCTGGTGAGGTGAATGCCGTTGATCGTCAGCGGCTTTTCGCTGCCCTCGTACAACTCCTGCGAGAGGGTGAACAGGTCGACAAACTCGACGCCCTTCTCGTTGGCCACCTGGCGCGTGGCCTCGGTGTACTTGGCTAGGCGCTCGTTGTTGGCTGAGCCGTCCGGCAGGTTCGCTTGGCCAAGGTTTTCGTGGGCGATCGGGGAGAGCAGCACGAGGCGCGGCGCGCCCTTGCCGTTGTATTTCTTGCCGTTGGTTTCATCCACCCACTTGGCCAAGTCGGCACGGTAGGCATCCGGGCTGTTGTCGAACGACTCATTGTAACCCCAGAACGCGAGGATCACGTCCGCCTTGGAAATCTCGAGGTATGCGTCGGCGCTCGGGAAGTTTTGGTTGCGCGGTCGGTTGTTGACTTTGTCGCCGGCGAAGCCGTGATTGCGAAACACCAGTTCCTTTTTGGCCATCGAACCCTGCACATAGCTCTCGAGCCAGCCGTGGTGTTGCATACGCTCCGCGAGCGAATTGCCGATGAGCACGACGTGCTCGCCCTTTTTCAAGTCCAGCGCCTGGCCGGAAGTCACCGCGCCGAGGCCAACAGCGGTCGCTGCCGCCAGGCCAAGGAGCCTTGTTTTGATGGTTTGATTTCTTTGGTTCATCACTAAAAAATGGTTGGATTAACACACCCCGCACTCAGGCGTATCGCCTGCATGACAGACGTTGCAGCCCTTGAATGGTATTCAAACGGGGCGGGAGTGTTAGCAGCCAAGCGGCCCGAAGTAAACCGAGAAAACCGGCCTTTTCCGGGTCTCTCCCCGGCCTAGCTAAACACGCTCCGAAATAGCTCGATGCTCTTGGCCACACCCTCGTCCGCAGGTGCCTTGCCCTCGAACTCCAGCGACACGTAGCCGGCGTAGTTCACCTTGCGCAAAATGTCCGCCACCCGCTGATAATCGAGATCCAGCGTGTACCACTCGCCGCCGCCATAGTAGGTCTTGGCCTGCACGAAATCGGCCTTTGGCGCCACCATCTCGAGCTTGGTATAAGGGTCCTCGAGGAAATTGCCGGTGTCCATCAGCAGCCCCAGCCACGGCGAATCGATGGCGTTGACGATCCGCAGCAGCCCCTCCGGCGTGCGCGTGAGGCCCCAGTGATTTTCCAGCGCCAACATCACGCCGCACTCCGCCGCCTTGGGTAGACATTTCTCGATTGAGTCAATGCACCAATTAAAGCCATCGTCCAGCGTGTGCCCCGGCAGAATCGGCTCCTTGCCGCGCAGCTCCATCAACTTGTTGAACGACTTGACCGTGCCCCAGCGGCCGGAGTTGAGCCTGATGCTCGGGATGCCCATCTTGTACGCCAGCTCGATGCACTTCTCCGTGTGCGCGATGTTGCGCTGCCGCACTTCCGGATCGGGGTCGACAAAATCCTGATGGATCGACAGGCAGATCAGGTCGACACCGTTCTTGAACGCATGCCGCTTGAGTTTCTGCAGATAACCGTTGTCCTCGGCGTCCATCTGCCGGTGCAGGATGTCCACCCCTTCGACACCCAGCCGGGCCGTCTTGTCGATCACTGTCTCGATGGAGACTTTTGGATCGCGAAAATGCCAGTACGAGTAGGAAGAGATGCCCAGCTTGATGCGCTTGGCCAAGGTCGCGCCGCCACCGACTGATGACGATGTGGTGGCGCAGCCGGCACCAGTGGTCGCCAGCGCCCCAAAAGCTGCCGCGCTGCCGATAAAGCCGCGCCGTGAAATCGATCGGGTTTTTTTGGTCATGCGCGCGCAGTATCACCATAGCCCGACCCAAAGTCCAGCGCTTGGCCAAGCGGCAGGCTTGACGAGGCCAAGGGGCAAACCTACCCTCACGCCGCTCCGGATGCGCTGGCTCGCGGCGCGCCTCCCCCACATTATTTATACCGAAAGAATCTCGTGGAAGTCACCGTAACCGACCTTTCCCCCTGCCGGAAACAGCTCCGCATCGAAGTCGATGCCGAGACTGTGGATGCCAAGTTTGACGCCGTCGCCAAGGATTTTCGGCGGCAGGCACACCTGCCCGGGTTCCGCCCCGGCAAAGCCCCGCTGCCCAACGTCATGCGCGCCTACGGCGACAAGATTGCTGACGAAGCCAAGCGCGCCCTCATGGCCGACAGCTACTCCGACGCACTCAAGCAGCAGAAGCTCAAGCCGGTCATCATGCCGGAGATTGAGGAGCTGCAGTTCGGCCACGGCAAACCGTTCCAGTACATGGCCACGCTCGAGGTCTCCCCGGCGTTTGAGTTGCCGGAGTACACCGGGCTCGAGGTGGAGAAGGAACGCCGCAGCGTCACCGATGAGGATGTCACCAAGGCGCTCGCCACCCTGCAGGAACAGCGCGTCGAATACCGCGACGTCGACCGCCCCATGGGCGAGGAGGACTTCGTGGTCGTCAACTACAAGGGCACCGTCGATGGCAACCCCATCACCGACATCGTCAAGGTGGCCCGCGGCATCACCGAGCAGTCCAACGCCTGGCTACACCTCAAGCGTAATCCGCTCGTGCCCGGCCTGGTCGAGGCACTCATCGGCGGCGCCAAGGGGGACAAGAAAACTGTCGACGTCACCTTTCCGGAGGAATTCATCTACGAGGAACTCGTCGGCAAGGAAGCCAAGTACGAGATCGAGATCGTCGACATCAAGGAACAATCCCTGCCGGAGTTGGACGACACCTTCGCCAAATCCTTCGGCGCAGAGGGCATCGACAAGCTCCGCGAAGGTGTCGAGACCGACCTGAAAAACGAACTCGAGTATTCGCAGAAACAGTCCGTCCGCAACCAGTGCGTGCAGCGCCTGCTCGACGCCGTCACCTGCGACCTGCCGGAGACCATCGTCAATCAGGCCACCCGTGCCGCCGTGCACAACATCGTGCAGTCCAACCACAACCGCGGTGTCTCCAAGGAGGTCATCGAGGAAAACAAGGACGACATTTACACCAATGCCAAGGCAAACGCCGAGCTCCGCGTGAAGGCCAACTACATCCTCGCGCAGATCGCCGAGAAAGAGGGCATCAAGGTGACCGAGCAGGAACTCAGCCGCCAAGTCGCTGCCATGGCCATGCAGCAAAAAATCAAGCCGCAAAAAATGGCCGATCAGCTCAAGGAAAACGGCGGCATCTACGAGGTGCAGGAAGAAATCCTCAACGCCAAGGTCATCGACCTGCTCGAGGAAAAAGCCAACGTCACGGAGATCGATCCTAAGCCGGAGGCGGAGCACTCCCACTCACACGAGCACGGCGAAGACTGCGACCACGACCACTCGCACTAATCAGTCAAGCGCTTGGTTCCATTTTTCAAAGCCCGCCTTGCGCGGGCTTTTTTATTTTGGTAGCAATGGTATTAGGAAGCAAGTGGGAAATGAGATTTTTTTAGAATCGAGT
>JAPPPH010000089.1:11536-11875 GCA_028817635.1 Verrucomicrobiales bacterium
CTCACTGGCAGTTTTGCAACCGAGTCACGCCATGAGGGCAACGGTCAGGACAGGGATGATTCGGCAAAGTTGGAATGATGGGATTTTTTTCATTTTGAGGAAATCATACACATGTTTTGTCATGCTGATGATTTAAATAAATTGTAACGGGGGGCGACGCTACTTGTGGGTTTGATCAATGACAACTTTTTTCTGTGAAATGAATGCTTGGCCAAGCGCTTGGCCAAGTGTGAGGATTGATTACAGAACACCGAACAAGGAACACCGAAATTTGAACTGGTGAAGGTAGCAATGGTATTAGGAAGCAAGTGGGAAATGAGATTTTTTTAGAATCGAGTT
>JAPPPH010000110.1 GCA_028817635.1 Verrucomicrobiales bacterium
GCCTTGTCGAGTCCGGCAAGGATGTCTTTGTGCTGCTCGACTCCATCACCCGTGTGGCCCGTGCGTTCAACTCCGTTCACGGCGGTTCCGGCCGGACGATGACCGGTGGTGTCGATGCCCGTGCGTTGGAGATTCCCCGCAAGATATTTGCCTCGGCCCGCAAGACCGAGGAATCCGGCTCGTTGACGATCATCGCCACGGCGCTGATCGACACCGGTTCACGGATGGATGAACTCATCTTTCAGGAATTCAAGGGCACCGGTAACATGGAATTGGTGCTCGATCGCAAGTTGGCCGAGCGCCGCATCTACCCCGCGATCGACATCCCCAAGAGCGGCACGCGGAAGGAGGAAAAACTGTTCCCGGCTCAGCATCTGGATGCGATCCACAAACTTCGCCGTACGATGACGGACATGAATCCGATCGACGCGATGGAGACGATCAAGCAGGCCTTGGCCAAGTTCAAAACCAACGACGAGTTCCTCTCCACACTCAAGTAACCCTCGGCCAAGCGCTGGATTCTGTCCGCAGATTCTTTTTTGGCGACCGCCAAAAACCGCACGCGAGCCGCGTTCGCTCCCCATTCCTTCTCCCTATGAGGGAGAAGGTGGCCGAAGGCCGGATGAGGGTGGGGCATGTAATATTCAAAGGATTGTTTCAGTTTTTGGAAACTGCCCCCTCACCTTTGTCCTCTCCCCCACAAGGGGAGAGGATAGATGATCTACACGATCCATTTTGATCGATTAACCCAGGGGATTGAACCAAGCGCTTGGCCAAGTGATGCCACTTTGAACGGACCTCAACTGGGGTCCGTTTTTTTGTGTCCGGCTTTTGCTGGATGCAATCGCACGATTGGCCTAGCTTGATGTCTGTCCATGGCCAAGCGCCGCAAAACCACAGCCAATCAGTCCACGCGTCCGCCGATCGAGCGGATGCTCAAAATTCACAATCTCATCAAGGGTGGTAGTCATCCGAACGCCACGCGCTTGGCCGGGGAACTGGAGGTCACGACGAAGACCATCTATCGCGACATCGCCTTCATGCGCGAACGGTTGGATCTGCCGGTTGAGTTCGAGCCGGCATACAACGGCTATCACTACCTCGGGGAGGTCGGCCAATTCCCGACCGTAAAAATCACCGAGGGCGAACTGTTCGCCATGATGGTCGCGGAGAAGGCGATGCAACAGTACCGCGGAACCAATTTTGAGAAACCGCTGCTGAGCGCTTTCCGTAAGGTGACCGAGGGGTTGACCGACACAATCTCGTTTAACCTCGACGACTTCGACTCCAGTATCTCGTTTCGAACCAGCGCCGAGCCGGTCTTGAATCTCGAAGTCATCGATGCCCTCGCCAAGGCCGCTGCCAATAAACGACAACTCCGGTTCAACTACCGCAAGCCGGGAGCGGCCGAAGCCGAGCCGCGCGTGGTCGACCCGTACCATCTCGCCAACATCAACAGCGAGTGGTTCCTCTTCGCGCACTGCCACCTAAGGAATGACATTCGCACCTTCACCCCGGCGCGCATCAAGGGCATGGTCGAGACCGGCGTGACGTTTGAGCCGCCGGAAGGGTTCTCACTTGAGGAGCGGTTGCGCGGCAGCTTCGCCATCGTCACGGGCGACGAGGAACAGGAGATCGTGATCCGGTTTAACGAACTGGTGGCCGACTACATCCGAGAGAAAAAATGGCATCCCACCCAGCAGCAGCGTGACCTCGAGGATGGGGGCGTGGAGTTGACCATGCGCCTGACGAGCCTCTCCGAGGTGCAGCGCTGGGTAATGACCTGGTGCGGCAACGCTCAGGTTATCAGCCCTCCCGAGTTGGCAAAATCCGTCCGCCAAGCCGCCGAGAAAATCATCGAAACAATCGGGTAAACACCCCGCGCTTGGCCAAGCGTAGCTGGTTAATCGAAAACACCGAAACAACTTTAAATGCCTTTTCCGTGCCGTCCGATTTTCTGATGCAAGTCGAACCTATCAATTTCGCCCCCTCACCTTTGTCCTCTCCCCCGCCGAGGGAGAGGATAAGTTTGAAGAGCGATTCATATGGGTCGAACGCTCAGCGAGGGAAACCAAGTTAACTATCAAAGCGATGTGACGGACGGTTTTCAGCAAACAAGTTTACTACCCCAGATGCCGGCGTGGCAGCAATGTGAACTATAATTCGAAATCCTTCTCCCTATGAGGGAGAAGGTGGCCGAAGGCCGGATGAGGGTGGGG
>JAPPPH010000104.1 GCA_028817635.1 Verrucomicrobiales bacterium
GCTCAAGGCGATTGACGGTGAACGCAAAAAGCTGCGCGGCACGGGCCCGTGGCAGGAGGATTGGGGCGGCTATCGCGAGGTGCATTTCGGCGCGGCAAAGTTTAAGGCGATCAAGGTGAACTTCAAAACGCCGTACGTGGGTGTGGATGAACTGGAGTTGTTCGGGCCGGATCCCAAGCAGGGCAACGTGGCGCTGGCTTCGCGCGGCACGAAGGTGAGCGGGCCGGATCACATGGCGCAGCGCGGGCGCACGACGGTGAGCCGCATCAACGATGGCGAATACGGCACGATGGCCTGGCGGGCGCGGGCACCGAATGGTTCGAAGGAAAAACCGTGGGCGTTGCTGGAATTTGCCGAGCCGCAAACGGTGAGCTTTGTGCGCCTGAGTACGAACCGCGAATATTATTACGAGGTCGATTATCTCGAGCGCATGCCGGGCTTGTCCTTTAGCCACATGAAAATCGAGGGGCAGGGCGTGGACGGCCAATGGCGTACGCTGGCCGACACGCATTTCATTGAGAAGATCAACAAGGAACGCACCGCGCGAGCTGCGCCGTTGAAGGCGATTCAGGCGCACATTAGCGAGTACGAGGAACAGGCGCCGCGCCCGAGCTTTGTCGGGCGGTTTGTGAATCCGGGCGTGACGCGCGTGATGCACCGGGGCAGTCCGGAAAATCTGCGCGCCGAGGTGCCGCCCGCGGCGCCGGAGTTGTTGGCCGGAGATTTGAAGCTCGATTCGAAAACACCGGAGGCCAAGCGCCGTGCGGCCTTTGCCGAGTGGGCCACGAGTCGGGAGAATCCGCTGCTGGCCCGCGTGATGGTGAACCGTATTTGGCAGCACGTCTTTGGGCGCGGGTTGGTGGCGACCGCCAGTGACTTCGGTAAAGCCGGCGCCCGTCCGAGTCATCCGGAGTTGCTCGATTGGTTGGCCAGCGAGTTCATGATGCCGATCCGCAGCAACGCCGTGTCTTGGTCGGTGAAAGACACCTTGCGGTTGCTGCTGTACTCGGATGCCTTTCAGCGATCCAGCCGGCCGGCGGCGCATCAGGCGGACGAAACCTTGCTCTGGCGTTTCCCGCCGCGGCGCGTGGAGGCGGAGGTGATCCGCGACGGTATCCTGTTGGCCTCTGGCAAACTCGACGCCAAGATCGGCGGGCGCAGTTACCGCATTCATAACGTGAAAAAAACCTACGCGCAATGGGAGGTGGTCGATAACCACGGGCCGCACACGTGGCGGCGGATGCTGTATCAGGAACGCATGAGGCGTGTGGACGATCAGATTTTTACCGCGTTCGATTTTCCCGACTGCGGCCAGGTGCGCGCCAAGCGGCCGGTTTCCACCACGCCGTTGCAGGCGCTCAACCTGATGAACAGCCCGTTCGTCGTGGAACAATCCGCCTTCATCGCCGCACGCGCCGAGAAGGAGGCCGGTCAAGGCGCTCCGGCTGTGAAGCGGTGCTTTGAACTGCTGCTCGGCCGTGAGCCAGCGCCCAAAGAACTGAAAGCCAGCCTCGCGGTGGCCAAGCAACGCGGTCTGCAATTTGTGGCGCGCGCGCTGATCAACAGTAACGAGTTCGCGTTTATTCCATGATTGAAAACTCACGCAGAGACGCGGAGACGCGGAGAGAAAATGGAGGGACGAGCCTGCGAGTCCGTAAAACTTTCTTTTGGCCAAGCGCTTGGCCAAGCGGACTCGCAGGCTCGTCCCTCCAGTCCGCGCTTGGTTTAATTCACTCCGCGTCTCCGCGCCTCCGCGAGAGCCTTTTAAAATGAAAGCCGACCACATATCTCCCCTAGGCCGCGGGTTGTTGGACAGGCGGTCGTTTATGCAGACGGCCGGGTTTTCGCTGGGTGGCTTGGGCTTGGCGAGTTTGTTGGCGGAGGACGATCCCACCGGATTTAGCGGCAAGCAGCCGATCCGGCCGGCGATTGATGTCAACAATCCGTACGCGCCGCGGCCACCGCATTTTGCCGTACCGGCCAAGCAGGTGCTGGTGATTTATTGCCCGGGCGCCGTGAGCCATGTGGATACCTTTGACCACAAGCCGGCGCTGGAGAAACAGCACGGGAAAAAGGCCGATTACATTCCCAAGGTCACCTTCGAGGGGCCGCCGGGCAATGTGGCCAAGGCGTTTTGGGATTTCAAACCGCGCGGTCAAACCGGCAAAATGGTGAGTGATCTGCTGCCCAATCTCGCGGCGATGACGGACGATTTTTGTTTCTTCCACGCGCTGCACACGGAAACGGCGGCGCATCCGCAGGGCGAGAATTTCTTTAACACCGGTTTTACGATGGAGGGTTTTCCGTCCTTTGGTGCCTGGGTGACGTACGCGCTCGGCACGGAGAATGCCGATCTTCCGGGGTTCGTGGCCATCAACGATCCACGCGGGTTGGCCCGCTCGGGCAAGAACAACTTTGGCAGCGGCTTTTTGCCGGCGTCCTTTCAGGGAACCAATTTCACCGCAAAGAATGCGCCGGACAATTTGAAGCGCCCGGAGAAATTCGCTGCGGCTGATGACCGCGCCACCGTCGATTTGCTGCGCGCGTTGAATGACAAGCATCTCGAGAAATTTCCCGGCGACGCCGACCTCGCCGCGCGCATTGCCAGCTACGAACTGGCTGGAAAGATGCAGACTTCTGTGCCAGAGGTGATGGAGGTCGACCGTGAGCCGGAGTTTATCCAGAAGGAATACGGCACCGAGAGTGGCAGCGAACTGCGGCAGGAGTATGCCAAGAACTGCATCCTCGCCCGCCGCCTGATCGAGAAGGGTGTGCGCGTGGTGCAGCTGTTCAACGGCAGCGATCCCTCCGGCGGCAACGGCATCACCAACTGGGATTCCCACGCCAACATCAAGAACACGCACGCGATGCAGGCAGAGATCATGGACCAGCCAACGGCGGCGTTGTTGCGCGATCTCAAGCGACGCGGGCTGCTCGACCACACGCTCGTCGTGTGGGCCACAGAGTTTGGTCGCATGCCTTTCCTGCAGGGCAATGGCACGGGGCGCGATCATAATCCGGGTGCGTTCACCTGCTTCATGGCCGGAGCGGGCGTGAAGGCCGGCATGAGCTACGGCGCCAGCGATGAGTTTGGCTTTAAGGCCGTGCACAATCGCACGAGTGTGTACGACTTCAACGCTACCATTCTCCACCTCATGGGGCTCGACCACGAGCGCCTCAGCTATTATCACAACGGCCTCGAGCGCCGGCTGACCAATGTGCACGGGCACGTGGTGAAGGAGGTGTTGGCGTGATGCAGGTTGATCGTCGTCAGTTTCTTTCCGGCCTTGGTGTGACGTTGGCCTTGCCGTGGCTCGAAAGCTCCGCAATGGCCGAGGCACCGCGTTCCAAACGGCTCGTGTGTGTCGGCAATCATCTTGGCTTTTATCCGGGAAACTTTTTTCCGAAAACAGCCGGCAAGAATTATGAGACCACCTCCACGCTCAAGCCGCTTGAGAAACATCGGGATGATTTGACTGTGTTTTCACATCTCGATCACGGGCTCAATGGCGGGCACCGGGCGGTGCAGGGATTTCTGAATAGTATCAAAAAGGAGGAAGCCGCCGGGTTTCCGCTCAAGAACATCTCGCTCGATCAGGCCGCTGCCGAGCATGTCGGCAGTGCCACGCGCTTTCCGTCGGTCAACACCGGCATCGTCAACGGCACGGACATGTGCTGGACCCGCGCCGGCGTACACGTGCCGCCGGTCAACAACCCTGCCAAGCTGTTCCGCGCGCTCTTCGTGAATTCACCGGCCAACGAACGCGCGGCCGAGCGCACGCGCCTGCAGCATCGGGGCAGCGTGCTCGATGCCCTGCGCGAATCCGCCGGCGCCCTGAATCGAACGCTCAACGCCGCCGACCGCAACAAGCTAGACCAGTACCTGACGTCTGTGCGTGACGTGGAGCGGCGTTTGCAGATGTCCAAGGAATGGATCGATCGGCCCAAGCCCAAGGCGCCGATCGACGAGGTGCTGGATGAGGAACGGCAACATCTCGATGAGGTGGCGTTGTTATATGATCTGATGGCGCTGGCCTTGCAGACCGAATCCACCCGCGTTGCCACGCTCGAGACGGGCATGGGATTCCGCACTTCCGAACTGGATCTGGACGGGTATCATGGCATTTCTCATCACGGGAAGGCGCCCGGCCGGATCGAACAGCTGCAAGTCGTGGAATCCTTCCTAACCACCAAGCTCAGCGATTTCATTTCCCGCCTGAAAGAAGCGCAGATTTTTGACGACACCATGGTCGTCTTTGGCAGCGGCATGAGCGACGGTTCCAGCCACAGCAATCGCAACCTGCCGGTTCTGTTGGCCGGCGGCGGCGTGAAGCATCAAGGCCACTTGATCTGTCCCGCCGATCCGAACAAACGCGTGCCCCTCGCCAACCTGTGGTTATCCGTCCTGCACTGGTTCGGCTCCGAGGCTGAACGCTTCGGCCGCAGCACCGGAACATTTTCGCCCATGAAAATTGGATGAAAAATGGCATAAAAATCCGGCGCCAAATGTCGCGTAGCGACAGGATAAATGTAGCCGTGGGTTTCAACCCACGGACAAAAGTCGATAAAATACACAGCGACGCGTAGCGACCGCTCACCCGCCGTCCAATGGCCAACACGTTCACCCAACTCCGATATCATTGCATTTGGAGCACGAAAAACCGCGAGCCCATGATTCGGCCGGATATCGAGGAACGAATCTGGGCCATTATCGCGGAAACCGGTTCGCGTCACGGCATTAACGTGGTGAAAGTGGGCGGCATCGAAAACCACGTCCACGCGTTAATCGATATCCCGAAAACCCTTTCCGTTTCGGAATCAATGAAAGGATT
Organism: Verrucomicrobiales bacterium; assembly: GCA_028817635.1. Classification (GTDB taxonomy): domain Bacteria; phylum Verrucomicrobiota; class Verrucomicrobiia; order Limisphaerales; family UBA1096; genus UBA1096. Next base: position 4,833 of record JAPPPH010000104.1, read on the forward strand.
AAAAGGCGGATCGTCAAACGGAATCAACAAGGCCGGGATCATCAACGGACATTTTAGTTGGCAAGACGGGTACGGGGCGTTCACGGTCAGCGCATCCTCGGTCGCGGATGTGTTGGGCTATATCACCAATCAACGCGAACATCACCGGACGATGACGTTTGAGGAGGAGTACGTGAAATTCCTCGAGAAACACAGGGTGGAATATGATGCAAAATATTTGTGGGATTGAGCGGTCGCTACGCGACGCGCACCGGCCGGGGCCGATGGTCCGTGGGTTAAAACCCACGGCTATCAATGAACCGTCGCTACGCGACGCATTCCGGTTTGGCCCAGCGGTCCGTGGGTTGAAACCCACGGCTACGGGTGATCCGTCGCTACGCGACGTTTTTTGTCGGACGGTGAGGTTGTTTCAATTTCTCGTTATCGGGTTGTTCGTTGTGTCCCAAGTGAACGCCGAACCAACGCAGACTTTTCTCGAACAGCATTGCATCCGCTGTCATGGCAGCGAAAAGCAGAAGGCGGATCGGCGGTTTGATACGTTGCCAGCGCAGATCAAAAAACTGGATGATCTCGAGCGGTATCAGGAGATCGTCGATATGCTGAATCTTGGCGATATGCCGCCGGAGGATGAGCGGCAACCGACGGTTGATGAGCGCGCCCGGGTGATTGCACAACTGACGCAGCAAATCGCGATTGCCCGGATCGAACTGAAGGGTACCGGCGGCCACAGTGTGCTGCGCCGTCTCAACTCATGGGAGTACCGGCAGACGATCGGCGACTTGCTCGGGCTCAATGTCGAGGTCTGGAATCCGGCGGAGGAATTCCCCGAGGAAATCAAAGTCCACGGCTTCGACAACAACGGTGCCGGCCTCGTCACTTCCGGCCGGTTGATGGATCACTATTTTGCAGCTGCCGAAGAGGCCATTGGTCGGGCCACGCAGTTTGGCGCCCGGCCAATCTCCAAAAAGTACGCGCAGAAAACGCCGTTCTATTTCGAGGGCAAGGATGCCAAGGATTTGCCCAAGCTGTTCCTGACCGGCCGCTTCCGGTTTGTGCCGAAGACACCGTACACCGATCTGTATGGCCGCCATTATCGCGGTGGGCACATCGGTTTCCTGCCGTTGTACCGGCAGGGCGGCGTGGCGCACAGCGGCGTGTACACCATTCGCGTGCGGGCGGCGGCGGTGGGGCGCGTGCATGATTATGGTAAGGCGCTCGGCGATTTTCGAAATGGCGATCCGTTGGTAATGGAAATTGCCGCGGTCGACCGGCGCGGCAGTGTCACCAGCACCGGCAATGTTTCCAAGATGACTTCGCTGGCGCGCATCGAGCTGACCCATGAGGAACCGAAATGGTTTGAGTGGCAGGTTTACATGGAGGCCGGTTACGAGCCGGAAGTCCGCTTCCGCAACGGCCCGATGGCAGCCAAGCGGATGGTCCGCGTGCTGACGACGCAGGCCGCTGACAAGCCGGAGTTCAAGCCGTTCATTAACATGAAAGGCGGTACCGAGAAAGGCCACGGCGTGCTCAAGGCCTACAAGGGACCGCGCCTGCGAATTTGGGAAATCAATGTTGAAGGCCCGCACGTGGACACTTGGCCGGCCGCCGGTCACCGCGCGTTGTATGGCAACCTGACACCCGCCGAGCTGAATGCCAAGACGATCGCCCAACGGCTGGATGCCTTTGCCGAAAAGGCTTTTCGACGTGCGCCACTTAAAGGCGAACTGGAGCCCATCCAGCAACTCGTGGCCGGCAAACTCAAGGAAGGCGTGAAGCCCCTGCAGGCGTTGCAGCTCGGTTGTCAGGCGATACTCTGCTCGCCCGGATTTCTTTACCTGAATCTCGGCGAAGGTGAATTGAGCGAGATCGCGCTGGCGTCGCGCTTGTCCTATTTCCTCTGGGCATCGCCGCCCGACAAAACGCTGCGCCAGTTGGCCGCCGCCGGTAAACTGCGGTCCAATCTATCGGCCCAGGTGAAGCGTCTGCTAACGGACCCCAAGGCCGATCGCTTCGTTCGCCATTTCGTGCGGCGCTGGCTGGATCTCGACAACATCGGTACCATGCCGCCCTCCGCGGAATTTCTGGAATACTACCGCGACAACCTCGAGACCGCGATGCGCGCGGAGACGGAAACGTTTTTCCGCCATGTGCTTAATCAAAACCTGCCGCCGCGCGAATTTCTTGATGCCGACTACTCCTTCCTCAATCGTGAGCTCGCCCTGCACTACGGTATCAAGGGCGTTGAAGGGAACGCACTCAAACGCGTCTCCCTCAAGGGTAGCCCGCGTGGCGGACTGCTGGGGCAGGGCGCGTTGCTGACCGCCTCAGCCAACGGCGTCGATACCTCGCCCGTCATTCGGGGCATCTATGTGCTGGAAAAAGTGCTGGGCTATACGCCGCCCCCGCCTCCGCCCGATGTGCCCGCCATCGAGCCGGACATCCGCAACGCCACCACCGTCCGCGATCAACTCGCCAAACACCGCGAGATCGCCACCTGCGCCGCGTGCCATCGCAAGATCGATCCGCTGGGGTTCGCGCTGGAAAACTACGATGCAGTCGGAGGCTGGCGCAGCGAAGACGGCCGTGACCTGCCCATCGATGCCTCCGGCAAACTTCCCAATGGCGACACGTTCAAAACGCCGACCGAATTTCGCGCCCGCATCAGCGCGCGTCATGAACAATTCACCCGCAACCTCGCCGAACGCCTGCTGACCTACGCGCTCGGCCGCGAGATGATCGCCCTCGACCGCCCGCACATCGACGCCATCATGACGCGCATGAATCAACCCCGCGCCGGTCTCCACGACCTCATCGAGGCCGTCGTCCTGAGCAAGGCGTTTCACACCAATTAACATGGCCGCGCCATTCCAAATTGGCTCCTCCATCCCCGTGCTTCGGATGACCGATGAATCTGCCGCCAAGGCGTTTTACGCCAATTATCTCGGCTTCGAGATTGAATGGGAACATCGCTTTGAAGACAACCCAGATTCGCCCTTGTACATACAAATCCGGCTTGGCCAAGCGGTGATTCACTTCAACGGCCATGCGACGCCAGACACCCCGCCTGCAGAAGTACGAATACCGGTTCGGGGTGTGGAAGCGTTCTGTAATCATCTTCGTTCCAAGGAGACCAAGTTTCCCAACCCAAGCGTGGTGGATCCGCGTTATACCGGCAGAAAGACGGACATGAACCTGATTGATCCGTTCGAAAACTACCTCGTTTTCTGGGAACCCGACGACGGGTAAACCAAGCGCTTGGCCAAGCGGCTGGGTTTGAAATCGGCTTCGTGCCGGTTTACGTTTCGCTGCACGTGATCCGTCTGTCGTCAGTCTTAATTTTCGGTATCGGCTTGGTTGCATCGCATCCAGCCTATGCCGACGAGGTGGCTGCCGATGTTCTGTTCGCCCGCAAAATCCAGCCGCTCTTCAAGGTGAAGTGCCTGACCTGTCACGGGGATGATCCGGAAAAACTAAAGGGCGAGTTGGATATGCGCACCCGCGCGGGATTATTGGCCGGGGGCGATAGTGAAGAGCCGGCGCTGGTGCCGGGCAAGCCGTTGGCCAGTCCGCTGTATCTGGCGGTAACCCGCGAACATGAAGACGATTGGTCCGCCATGCCGCCCAAGGCTAATGACAAACTCAGTGCCGAACAGGTCGGTTATGTCAAACAATGGATTGCCGCCGGCGCGCCGTGGCTGGATGCCAAGCGCATCGCCGCGATCCTGAAGCAACCCAATCCGTGGGGCGAATCCGAAGGCGTCACGGTGAAAACCAGTGGCGGATTGGATGCTGGGTGGACGAATCGCAAGTATGATCCTGAGAAATTGTGGGCGTATCAGCCCGTGAAAAAACCGGCGGTGCCGGGGAAGGGGCATCCCATTGATGCGTTTATCGGTGCGCGTTTGCCAAAGGGGCTGGACGTTGCGCCGCGTGCGGGAGCGGTGGCGTTGATACGGCGGGTGACCTACGGCCTCACCGGCCTGCCGCCGACTCCGAAGGAGACATTTGAATTTGTCGCGGCGTGGAAGAAGGATTCGGACGCGGCTTGGGCGGCGTTGATCGATCGGCTGTTGGCCAGCCCGCATTACGGCGAGCAGATGGCGCGGCATTGGCTGGATGTGGTGCGGTACGCGGATTCGGCGGGCTTTTCCAACGACTACCCGCGGCCGCACGCGTGGCGCTATCGCGATTACGTGGTGCGCGCGTTTAATGCCGACAAGCCATACGACCAATTTGTGCGCGAGCAAATCGCCGGTGATGAACTCAAGCCCAACGACGCCGATCATGTGCTGGCCACCGGCTTCCTGCGCATGGGCCCTTGGGAGCACACGGCGATGAGCGTAGCCGCGGTCACGCGGCAGCAGTATCTGGATGACGTGGTCAACTCCGTCGGCGTCACGTTCCTCGCCAACGAACTGCGCTGCGCCAAGTGTCACGATCACAAGTTTGATCCGATTCCGACCAAGGATTTTTACCGGATGCAGGCGGTGTTCGGTTCGTTGAGTTTTCAGGATCGGAAATTGCCGTGGCAACAAAACGAAAACCTCACCGGTCTCAAAGCCGATCGCGAGCGGTATCAACGCCTACAAAAAGCGAAGGCCATCCGCAGCATCACGACACTTCCTGAGGCCGATCGGCCGGTGAAAGAATTTGATAAGGATTCCGAGCGCATCGGGCAGGGCAAGGTGAACAACAAGCGACGGCAGCAGCTCAACTATCAGCTCAAGCGCAGCAACGCGCTGGCATTCTCCGTGGCCAACGGCGCGAATGATCGCATCCATATTTTGAAGGGCGGCTCGATCGAGTCGCCGCAGGCGGCGGTGAGCCCGGGCGTGTTGAGCCTGTTCGCCGGCTCCGAAAAGGGCGCCTCGGTGACGGCGGATCAGAGCGGACGTCGCACCGAGCTGGCGCAGTGGATTGCCAGCCGGGACAACCCGCTGACGGCGCGCGTGATGGTGAATCGCGTATGGCAATGGCACTTCGGCCAGGCGATTGCCGGTAACCCGAATAACTTTGGCGGCACGGGCAAGCGGCCGACGCACCCGGAATTGCTCGACTGGCTGGCGGCGACGTTTGTTGAGGACGGTTGGTCGTTCAAGAAACTGCATCGGCGCATCCTCACCTCGGCGGCTTATCAGCGTGCGGAGGCGCATCCGGATTGGAACGCCTTGATTCGGCTGGATCCGAACCGCACCAGCTATGCCGTCTTTGATCCGCGCCGCCTGACCGCCGAAGAATTGCGCGACACCATGCTGGCGGTTTCGGGCGAGCTCAACCGCGCCATCGGCGGTATTCCGGCACATCCGGAGATTAACGAGGAAGTCGCCATGCAGCCGCGCCACATTATGGGCTCGGTGGGCCCGGCGTATCAGGCGGATCCCAAGCCGGCCCAACGCAATCGCCGCACGCTGTACGCCGTGCGCATCCGCACGCTGGCCGATCCGATGCTCGAGGTCTTCAACAAACCCGGCCCCGATATTTCCTGTGAACGCCGCGATACCGCCACCATCGCCCCGCAAGCTTTCACACTGATGAACAGCCCCATCCATCACGCGCGCGCCCTTGCCTTTGCGGCGCGACTGGAAAAGGAGCGGCCGGGAAATTTGGATCGGCAAATCACCCGAGCCTTTCAGCTCGTCTTTCAACGTCAACCCACCGCGGCTGAACTAAAAGCCTGCCACGCCCACATCGCCAAGGCACTGGCGCATCACCGCGCCACTGCACCGGTGAAGGTGGAGCCGCCCAAATATGTTATCCGCCAAATGGTCGAGGAAATGACCGGCCTCGACTTTTGGTGGGTCGAGGATCTCGATATCTATTCCAGTGATGACTTTGTGCCCGACCTGAAGCCATGGGATGTGAAACCTCCAACGCGGGCCCTGGCGGAGCTGTGTTTGGTTTTGTTTAACAGCAACGAGTTTGTTTATGTGTATTAAATCCGAATATCGAAATGCTAAATCCTAAACAATTTCAAATGGTGAAATTCAAATGCCAAAAACGGGGGGGCGAATTCGAAATTTGAATTTCAAATTTGTTTAGGATTTCGAAATTAGGATTTAGAGTTTACCCACCGTGTCTGAGAAGGTTTATGATTTGGAAGAGCGATCCTTGGCCTTCGCCATGGCGGTTAGGGAGTTAGTGAAGAGTTTACCGAAGTGTACGGCGAATTTTGAAGATGGAAAACAAGTAGTGCGGTCATCCGGATCAATCGGAGCAAATTACATTGAAGCCAACGAAGCGCTGGGAAAGAAGGACTTTGCAATGCGAATTCGGATTTCCCGCAAGGAAGCAAAGGAAACTATTTACTGGCTCAAGCTGCTCGATTGTGAAGACAACGAGACTATGAATGAAAAACGTACAAAACTAATTCAAGAAGCCACTGAACTCATGAAGATTTTCGGTGCTATCCTGAAAAAGACCACCGGCACAAATTAGAATTTGGATTTTCGATATTGTTTAGGATTTAGCATTTCGTATTTAGGATTTAACCAATGAATCGACGCGAATTTATCTACGGAGTCAACGGTGGCTTGGGGGCCTTGGCGTTTCATTCGATGTTGCGGGCGGAGGAGGCAAAGGGGCCGTTGGCGCCGAAGGAGGGGCATTTTCCGAAGGCCAAGGCGAAGCGGTGCATTTTTCTCTATATGGCCGGCGGGCCGAGCCATATCGATACCTTCGACCCCAAGCCCAAGCTGCGCGAGATGCATCTGCAGAAATTCAAGCGCTCGAGCAAGTTCCTCTCGGCCATGGGCTCGGGCGAACGGTATTACGTGCAGAGCCCGTTCAAGTTTCGCAAGGCGGGACAAAGCGGCATCGATCTCTGCGAGGATTCGGAACAGCTCGACAGCCTGGCCGCTGCGCTGTGCGTGGATCG